>CAJQQO010000001.1 GCA_905480475.1 uncultured Pseudomonadales bacterium
TTGCTTCGTAGTCTTCTAGCAATGCCTGATAAACCGCTACGCCATCATCAACCGCAGCGGGAAAAGGGTGCAATGGCGGCATACGGTAATCAACAGCAACCACTTTAAAGCCGCCGACTAATGCCATGCCAATGCCTTCCATAACACTTAGCTCACCACCAAACATAACATAACCACCGCCATGCAAATTGATCAGCACTTTGTTTTGTCGATCGCTTGGGATATTGACTGGAGTAATTACTCTTACGGTCACACCGGCAATCGTTTGTTGCTCGATAGTAAAGGCATCCGAATCCTTCAGTGCTTCAACCATAGGCATATAACCTTGATTGCTGGATTCAACAATCTCCAGCCACTCTTCAACACTGCTAGGCATAGGCAGTGTTTTACCACTGGTATCAATAGGCGCGCCGAGTAGTGCTTGCGCTTCTTCACTGACAGTTGTTGGTACTGGGTATTTAGGTGCTTGCATTTTTTGTTCCGCGATTAATATTGCTAGATAGTAATTGTCCCGCTTGATGGATTAAGCGGGAGTGACTACTTTTTTTCTTAGGCTGTTTTTTCAAAGCTAATGGGCATGGCTTTTATCCCTTGTACAAAGGTTGATTTCATATAACGCACTTCACCTTCAAACTTTGGATTATTAATACGTTTAAGTATCTCGGTAAACATCACTTTCATTTCTAGCTTGGCTAAGTGCATGCCTAAACAATTATGACGACCGTAACCAAATGAGCGTAAGTCGCGAGATAGATCCGGATGGCGCTCGGCTCGACGAATATCAAAGTTTTTTCCATCTTTGCCAAATACCGCCTCATCGTAGTTCGCCGCGTGGTAATACATAATGACCTTGTCGCCCTTTTTGATATCGGCGCCACCCAGCTCTGCTGCAATATGGTCTTGCGTCGCGGTGCGGCGCATACAAATAAATGAACCGTTATAGCGTAGGATCTCGTCAATAGCATTGTCTAGCGCTTCTGGATGCTGTTGCAAATAGGCGTATTGCTCTGGGTTTTCCATTAAGTTACGCATGCCTTGTGAAATCGATGTGCGAGTACTTTCATTACCCGCCACTACGCACATTAGAGCGATCCAGCAAAAATCTTCATCGCTAATAGGTTTGCCATAAATCTCGCCGTTTAATAATTGGGTGTTAATATTTTTTTCGCTAGAGCCTCGCCATTTAGCCGCCAGCTGTGAAAAGTAAACCATCATATTCATCGCCGCTTCCATACCGGCTTCTGGTGTGGTGGATACTTCTGGGTCGTCGGCAAAAAACATCATATTGGTCCACTCAAAAAAGCTTGAGCGATCTTCAATCGGGATGTCAAAAAATTCGAGTATGGTTAGCAGTGGTAATTCCGCTGCAATATCTTCGACAAATTCGCAGCTACCTTGGTCAATGACTTTATCAATAATGGCTTTGGCATGGGCTGCTAAATGCGGTTGGTAAGTTGAAACGGTAGCCGGTGAAAAGTTATCACGAATAAGTTTTCGATATTCCAAATTATCGGGTGGATCCATATTCAGAAACATCTTACTCATAATATTATCGACTTCTTCTTGCGGCATTTCCGATGGCGGTGCGCCACGTAAGGCTGAAGAAAAAATCTCATTGTGCTTGGAAACGTAATCAATCGCGTCTTTACGCGTTACGGCCCAGTAGGGAACGCCAGTTAACGGGTCATCAATCTTAATCGCCGGGCCTGCGTCACGAATTTCTTTAATGCGATCATAAGGCAGGCCGCCATCTGCCAGTGCAGGATCCATTAAATTGGCAAAAGGGCAGCCGGCAGTGGTGGCAGAGGATTCTGTTGCGGACATTGATACTTCTCCAGATGTTAAATATACGTTTGCTTGCTGTTAAGTATTCTCAGCGTAAGTAGCTTTCTTTGCGATGGCTACAGACGGCTTTTGAATCTTGATAGTTTTGATATCAGATTAATAACAGCTACTTTTACCCGTTGCTATTTTAGGGTCAATTACAGTATTGAAATACTTACAAAAGCCATCGTATTTTTGGCTGATGGACTAGGCCAGTAAACCTTTATGTATGGTGATAAAGGTTTACTGGGTATTCTCGCGGTTTGCTAACTATGCGCTTACATCACTGAGCGTACAAATTGACCACGATATTCAGCATACATCGCGCCGTCTTTCTCGGCATCTAAGCCAAAGGTATCCAATGTGTAGCTATGTTTGCCATGCTTGGTACGCGGGCGATTGTCTATGTAGAGCTGCATTTGTTTGCGCGCTTTACTGCTTAGCTCTAAGCCAAAGTGTTGATACATATCGGCAACGGCGTCGACTGGCCGGTTTATCACATCATCAAATTGAAAATCGTAAAACTGCTCGGGTTTATTGATGGCTTTGCGCTGATCTAATCCGCGCTGTAATACATCGGCAAAAAATAAGGACTCTTCGTGACCGATTTGATGGGTATCAATATTATCGCTAAAGGCGCTGCGCAATGTACAAATCAAACTGCTAACTGAACCTAACACTTTAGTTGGTTCGCGATGGGTTTGTACTATGCAGGCATCGGGGTAGATTTTTAATATTGTTGGTAGAAATGGCAGATGTAATGGTGATTTTAAAACCCAGCGTTTAATACCATAGCTGGCTTGTAGGTATTGCAAAAATAATTTATGCCATTCATATGCCGGTGTGGCGTCGGCATCCATATACCATTGCCGATAAGACGGTAAGCGGTTAACGGTGCTAAATTGTTCCTGATAAAAAGCGCTGGCCATTAAGGTAATGCATTCTTCCGGTAGTCGCGGATTGGTTTCATGAATCGCTTTAAAGCCGGGACTAAGTTGGTCAAGTTGTGAAGATTTTTTTTCGACTTCCAAAATAGTTGCTTCGTGAGCTGCACGGTTAGCCGTTGGCGGCGGGTAGGGTGCCGACATTTCCCACATCAACGGTGCGCGATTGTCCGGATCTTCTGCCACAATAGAATGCAGTATGGTAGTACCGGTGCGGGGTAAGCCCAAAATGAAAATAGGTCTTTCAATCTTTTGTTCGCGTATCTCAGGATGCTTTTTAACATAGTCAATAATTTGTAAGCGAGTCACCATCGAATCGACTAATGTACTTTTGGCTGCAACACGTCCAATTTGGCTTAGTGCAGCTTCGTTATTAAAGGCGTAAACCAGTTTTTCCAAACCGACTTGGTAATCATCACCACCGGTATCGCTTAAGCCGGTGATTTTTTGTGCTTCTGCAAGCACTGAGCTTGAATTAATAAGCGGGCGTCTAATGCCCACCGAAGAAAGTAATTTACCAACGCCATTAATTGCGTTAATTGCAAAAGGACGTTTTGGAATAGGCCATTGATTGGACATAATTTATTGCCAGTAATATTAAGTTATTATTTTTTCTGAGATCCGCTTCTTTGCATCACTTCTTCACCATAAATGCTGGTAGCCAAATCAACAAAGTCAGTACCTATTGGTAATCCTAAACCGCCGTCGACCGCAAGAATTTGGCCGGTAATCCATTGTCCCATATCAGAACTCAAAAATACCGCCGCATCGCCTATATCTTTGGGTTCACCGCCTTTGTCTAATAAGGTTCTATCAACGCAGCTATCTTTGAGATCCTGACTAAAGTGGTCGCCAGTGCCAGGAGTAGGGATATAACCCGGAGCGATACAATTTACCCGAATATTAAAGCTGGCTAATTCGATTGCTGCGGTTTTGGTTAAATGCTCCAGTGCGGCTTTGGTTGCTCCGTAGGGCGCCATCCATTTATCGTGATAAGTGCCTGAGGTAGATGAGATCGTGATAATACTACCGCCGTTTTTTTGCATGGCTTTGCCGCCATGTTTTATACACAGTGCAGTACCGACAATATTAAGCTGGCAACAAAAATTCCATGCCTCGGCATCTAGCTCAAGCAGTGGGCCGGGAAAGCCACTACCGGCATTGGCGATTAAAATATCAAGCTCACCTTTATCGTTAGAAGCTTTTTTAACGGCGGCTTCTACATCAGCCTCTTGAGTAATATCGCAAATTTGATAGTCGATATTCGCATCGGCAACTTCTTCTAACAGTTTGGCTTTGGCTTCAACTAATACGTCTTCTCGTCGCCCAACAATTAATACTTTAGCTCCTTGTTCGAGTAAGCGTTTCGCAACGCCATAACCTAAGCCGGTGCCGCCGCCGGTGACTAATGCGGTTTTGTTATTGGTTAATTTAATCGATGAATCCTATAGTTGGCTGTCGCTACTTTTAAGCAGATGACGTTTTTAGTCAGCATTTATGGTGTTTTTTGAGCTGCCGCTTGTGCGGCCAAGATTTGCATAGCAGTTTATTAAGGCTCCTTTATTTATGCAACTAATAGTTGCATAAATAAAGCCATTATGTAGAATCTGTCATCCAGAGTGGTGCTGAACGTTTAATTTATAGGTGTAAATCATGCAGGAAAAAATCGATCATGCTAAACAGCATTGGCAAGCGTTTTGTCAGTCGCTTGAAAAAACCGGTTGTACCGCTTTGGATAATTTGCATATAGAGACTGAGTTGGATTTAGCTGAAGGCGTGCGTTACCTCAGTCGTATTGCTCGTTTGGCTTTGGAAAGTGAATTAGAAAATAAAGATAGTTCGCATCCTTACTTTCAACGATCACTAGGACCCACATTAAAAATGGGCGGTGATAATCCCTGCGGACTTTATTTGGCTGCGCCGATTAACGGCGTTGATACTTTTAAAATTTCTGGCTCGCGAGGGACGGCTAGATGGTTATCGTTTTTCGCCCAACGCAGTTACGACGCTTTAAGAGAAGGTTTAACTGTCTTTGGTGATTGTCTTTTCTCAAGTAATTTACAATGTGATGACAATGACCAATTTGAAATTATTATTTCGCCGAACGAGCAGAAGGGAAATTGGATTAAAACCGATAAATATTGCTCGCTTATGTTAATTCGGCAATTTTTTAGCCACGATAAAACGATTGAAGCAATGGATTTGCGAATTGAGAATTTAACCCAAGGCCATCAAGCCAAAGCACTACTGACTCTGGATGAAGTGAATAAAAGGCTCGATGCTAGCGGTGCGTTTTTTGAAATGATGGTACCAATCATGCAGCGCGAGATGGTGGAGCAGGGCGATCGTTTAAATACTTTTGAAACCGATATTGGTAATCCCACGAGTGATACTGGTGGGGTACCCGGTGGTAATGGCGTGACGGCGCGTTGGAAATTAGCTGCGGATGAAGCGTTAATTATTACTGCAAAAGCTCCCACACCTTGTCCGTATTGGGATATTCAAGTGGGTAACGGTTGGTATGAAAGCTGGGATTATCGTCATTATATTTCAGGTTTAGGCTGTGAAGATGCGGTTTACAATAGCGACGATTCTTTTACCTTGGTGTTAAGTGAGCAAGATCCCGGTACGGTTAATTGGTTAGAGGCTGCCGGTCATAGTGAAGGACATATTGCCGTGCGTTGGCAGTTAACAGAAGGCCAGCTACCACTACCACAATGTCAGTTGGTTAAACTTAGCGAAGTAAAAGCTTTAACTGGTTTAGCTGTAATTGATACCGAAGAGCGATCAAAGCAAAAACAACAGTATCGTGAAGCGGTTGAGCAGCGCTTTAGGCTGTGATTATTTTGAATATTAAATTGTTTAGGTATTAGCGTGGCTAATTCATCGGTACGCAATGCTGCATTGACTAAACCGCTAAAGCCGGCGGCTGTTGCTGAATCTAAAAAGCGTAAACGCGGTAGACCTGAGCAAGTATCCGAGGTGGTCTTTAACGCGACAGGAGAGTTGCTTAGTGAGATTGCAATTCAATCGCTATCGTTTGAGTTGTTGGCTGAGCGCGCGGGCGTACATAAAACCACGCTTTACCGGCGCTGGGGTAAACCGGCGAATTTAATTGCCGAGTTTTTAAAATGGGTGAGTACCAAGCGTGTGCCTATGCCTGATACTGGCACGCTCGAAGGTGATATCAAAGCCTTTGTAAAACTGTATGCTACTCACTTTAATAGTGATTTGGGTAAAACCATTAATCGGATTCTGATTGACAATCAAGCGTCGGCCAGCGAAGAGCTTGCCGATTGGGTTAAGATTCATTATGAATATCAGCTTAAATCCTACACGGATTTGGCTAAGCGCGCTTTGGATAGAGGTGAGATTAATCGTATTGCGGATTTTTTGTTTGCGACTGAGCTGATTGTAGGGCCGATGTTATTGCGCTCGACATTGTCGGGATTTGAGATTGATGATGCTGCGCAAGATAAGTTGGTGGCTGTGGCGTTGGCTTATTTGACGTAGGGATAGTTTGGTTCGTCTATTTTTTATAATGTGGCAGGTATAAGAAATCGCAGTAAATAACTTGATTTGGCTCTGGGGAGAGCGTCAACTTCAAAACCGTCGGTGGTGGCCCGACAGCCAGTGACTTTTCGATACAGCAAAAGAAGTCACCAAAAATGCCGTAAACGTACGGACGTTTAATTGCCGAAGCCAGCAGGGTTCCGAGATTGTCGTAACTCGATTGTGAGAGGGCTAGGTGGTGGTGCTCAGCTAGAGGCTAGGTTGCTTCAAGGCTTCACTGCGTTCAGCAGCCAACGTTTTTTATTAATCCGCATTCGTCCAAGAATAGGTGGCGTGTCCATGGGTAGCCCAGAGCGGTTATTTTCGGAAATGGCTCGCTTAGTCCAATCCAGCAATTCCAGATAAGTTGAAAAAGCTAATGGAATACTCGATTGAGAGTTCTGGTTGGTACCCCCCGAGAGGGGTAGTAGCGGTTTTAAATCCAGACAAAACTCTCTAAGTTGATGCTTATTCGTTTGCTCTCTAATAGCGTCTTCCAGATCAAATGTTGGGGTGATGCGTTCTTGAATACTGGTGTAATCCGATACTTCCGGTGCATTCGCGATTCCGGCACGAACAGGGTTTAAATCTACATACGCCATACATGACAGCAGAGCTTCATCTTCTTTTAATGCTTGTGATGCAAATCGTGCTTCCCAAAAGTGTCCTCTGCATTGATCCTCTTTATTAGCTCGCAATGCAATATGGAAATTTAAAAGACGCATAAACCAGCTAACGTTAGCTAGCCGTTTACGCCAAACTTCAACTACTTGCAATACGCCATCATGCTCAGCGGGTGATAATTTTTCGCCTGCAATATAGCGTTGTATCAGCGTTGGGCCTTTATATAAACATCGCCAACGTTTAATAATTTGGTCTAAAGGTAATTGCGCAATTTGTTCCGGGTCGATCTTTACCACCAGATGATAATGATTGCTCATCACAGCGTAGCTACAAATATCTATTGCAAAAATGGAGGAAAGTAATCGAATGCGGTCAACAATCCATTGCCGTCGATGCTCGTAACTACGGCCTGAAAAATGATCGTTGCCGCATAAGAATGAGCGGCGCACGCAGCGCGAGGTAATATGGTGGTAGGGGGAGTTAGCGAGAGAGATTAGTGACTTTCTTGGTCGTGTCATTGCAGTGGCTTCCTTGTCATTGCGCGCATTAAGTTGAGTGCTTTCATCCATGAATAAGGCAAATGCTAATCAGCTTATGTACGTTTGTCAATTGATGAGCGCATGCATCGATAAAAATAGTTATGCAAATACTTATGGATGGTATGCTTAACCGCTTAGCGATTAGTTAAATAGCATAGGTTTGGAAAATGGTAGAAGATCAGCCCAATAATCCATTACACGGTATTACCTTAGAGGCAGTTTTGACTAATCTGGTCGATCATTATGGCTGGCCGGAATTGGCCGAGCGCATAAGCATAAATTGTTTTAAACAGGATCCGTCGATTAAATCGAGTTTAAAATTTTTGCGTAAGACACAATGGGCGCGGGATAAAGTTGAGCATCTTTATATCACGACGTTTACAGGCCTTGATCCATGGGCTAATTTTTCGAATAAGTAAGCATATGCCTGAGTACCATCGTTGCATATATGGCGAGCGCGCTATGTAGTCGTGACGTAAACTCGGTGTAAATTCAGAAAGAATTCATTACAATAGATACCATCATCCGCCCGTGGCACAGCTGGGTGAGCAGCATGGCTGCGAACGCCTGAGCCCAATCGAACTGTGAAGCAAAATACATTTTGCGATTCGATTGGATAAGCGAAGGCCGGTCTTTTTGCCAAAGCAAAAAGGCGCGAACGCGCTATTCAGTCGTGACGTAAACTCGGTGTAAATTCAGAAAGAATTCATTACAATAGCTACCATCATCCGCCCGTGGCACAGCTGGATAGCGCGGCCCCCTCCTAAGGGGCAGGTCACAGGTTCGACTCCTGTCGGGCGGACCATAAATATCAATACACTACTCAATATACGGCGATGCGCTAGGGAGTGAAGCGATTGCCTCTTCACTTTTTAAATCTTCGTAAGCCGTGGTAAGCCTAATGTGATTACAAACGGTGATATCCCAGCCGTAATTTTCAATCGGCGTCGTGAGCCAGCCAATATAAAGACACCAAGCGGCTGCATAGCGATACTCGCTAAACGTCTCGTCGAGCGTTGGGGCGTTACCAACGCCATACTGTTTTAGCTGATCTAGGTAATACCTAATAAGTTCTTCTTCATTCTGCCTTCGCTCCGCAACACTTAAACCAGTAATTAGGATATATGCAACATCATGCATGAAGTAACCACGTGACATCAGTTGCCAGTCATATAAGCCAGCACTGCCATCGGGTAATGTATAGGTGTTACCAATATGTGTATCGCCATGGCATATGGTCGGCGTGAGTGTCGATTGGTGATGCTGCACTTTTCTCATTTCTTGATACAGATCGTCAGTCGTTCGTCCTAGTCGCTCAATCATTTCTTTTTTAAATTGTTCACCTGCCACTTCTGCTTTAATAACGGCAGGGACAATATCAGGATGGTTGAAAAAAGTATAAAGCTCTCCCTCTGTATGAGAATCTAACCAACTTAGATCCGTTTTGAAGCGAGGACTATCCCAATAAAAAGCATGTAGTTCAGCAAGGCATTTAAGAACCGATTTAACATGACCGGCACCATGATCTGATTTTACATTCGGAAATGTGACACCGCGTAAACGCACATCTTCAAGCGCTAAACCAAAGTTAGCGGTTTCTTCATCAAACATGCCACCAATACAAATCGGTGTCTCGATAGTAAGCTCCTGCCTTAAGCGAGTATAAAAGTTGACTTCATTGCGGTACAGAGGTCTAGGCGCTATATCAGGTCTGCATACTTTTATAATTAGCTGCGAGGGTAAATCGTTTGCTGCATCGCCTGAAAGCTGCAAATTAGCTTCTATTCGACCTGCTGTAGAAACGGCTTCCTCTCCATTATCAAATACAAATTCTTTATTGATGGTGAATGAATCGACGACCACCGCTGGATGTAACGTTTGAATTAGTGCGGTAAGTTTGTCGGTTGTTAGATCGCCCGCGACAGTTGGAAAGATATGCATATATAGAGCCCTTATTTTTTCGATAGTGTAACCACTGTAAGAAAAAATATTGTTTCATAGTGTTAACCCTTTAGATATTTACGAGTTTGATCAAACTAATGACAAGGCAGCGTTCTGCGGAATGGCGGTAAGGAGGCGCTATTGATATTCAATGAGCTGTTATGTTTTCTTTCTAGCCAATGGCAAGCTGCTAAGGCTGAGTGGAAGAGCCCTGCTGAGACGGGGACTGTTGTGGCGATATCGAGGTGGTAATCCATATTCCAATCTCAGCTTCCAGAGCGCGTTTTGCGGGCGAGCCATTAAAAACTTTTAATCGTTTGAAAGTATTTAATAAACACATTGAAGGTATTATGCATACGCCTCCACATCGGAGATTACGCACAATTAAGCGTGTTTAACATGCGGCGGTGGCAGATGCATTACGGGATTAACAAATCATGAGAAAAATCAAATTCTATTCATTTGCACTAAGTCCTTTTGCGCTTAAAGTGCAAAGCTATCTCCTATTTCTTGATGTAGATTTTGAGACTGAATTTGTTGACCCAATGAAAGCGAGAAGTATTATTCCTGTCGGGACGACAATACCCGTGCTGACGATAGATGGCGAGTCTAGAAACAACTCCTCTGACTTAGGGTTTTGGCTTGACGATTTGTATCCAGAAAAGCATTTAGTACCCGAGCAATTAAAAGACAAAATTGTAGCAGTAGATAATTGGGTAACACGGCAACTTATTAATCACGCTTTTCGCGAGTCTGTCGGTTTTGATGATTCAATGATTGCCAAGTTTAAAAAACGGTGGAGGCTTTCAAAAGTGCTTGATCTCACTTCCCCTAACGGAATATCAACGATCTTCCGTATTCTTCATATGCTGTTTATAGAGCAATCATTTATCAAAGGCCATATCAATTCGACGGACAAGTCACGCCCACTCTCTGAATTAAAGTTGGAGTTGGCAAATCAATTTGAGAACTTGTTAGAAGGCGGGCCGTTTTTATGTGGAAGCAATCATCCTACCTTGGCGGATTTGTCTGCGTATCCGCAAATCGTAAAAACCGAAGTTGTTAATGGCGAAGACTACTTTTTGCCGGGGCAATGTGTTTTAGACTGGGTTAAAAATATGGAACAATCGGTACCTAATCTACTTCAGTGCTTTCCAGAAGTAATAAAGCATACTAAGTAGCCGATTGTTCTAGCGATCACGTCATGGTTTGATTTCTGTCGAGTGGGCGAAATCAACTTCTACCGACTTTATCGCGGCTCACAAACAAACACCGGAATATTTCTATCCGTACGGTTTTGGTAATCGTCATACTCTTTATAATATTCAACACAAGTCGGCCAAACCTCAGCTTTTTCTGCATCGTCAACTTGCCGGGCGCGCAATTGCATTTTGTTAGATTTATATTGCACCGTCACATCCGGGTTCTTTTGAATACTCTTAACCCAAACCGGTGATTTAGGCGCGCCACCTTGGCTGCCCACGACAATTACACCTTCTTTGTACGGTACATACATCAGCGGTATGGTTCGCTCTTTGCCGGTTTTTGCGCCCGTCATGGTAACTAACATAACATCGCGACCCGAAAGCGTACCCATAAGCCGACCACCAGTTAGTTTGTACATAAATACATTGAGCTTGGAATAAGGACGGATAAACTTTTTAAGCGAACTAAATTCCTTCTCTGTCATCTCGTTTTCTGCCATTATAGATCTCCGGTTATTGCTTGGCTTAACGCCGTTAGATGGAATTTATTGATGTCGGCTATAGTTTTTTCTATAGCTTCGAGCCCGTCAATTATGGCGAGCCTTATTATTCGCCACAGATATTAAATTAGCGGGCGCTGGATAACAACTTTATCTTTGATCGAGCTGATCATTTAGTAAGGTATAAGAGGCGTATAGCTGCTTGAGTTTAGAGCACTTGAGAATAATACTCAGTCGAACGACCGGCTTTGAGCCAATATTAACTCGACGGAACTCTGCTAACGCTTTGTATCTAAGCATGGCGAAACGTTTTTGAATGACCACCATTATTATTAGAGCCAGTATATGCAAGATACCCGTCCAATTCTTCTCGCCAATACCGATTTCCCGGCAATTACCCGCAATGCTTTAAGCACTTTACAAATAAACTTGGGTTATCTGTGCAATATGAGCTGCGTGCATTGTCATGTTAATGCGGGGCCTACGCGTACTGAAGAGATGGATTCTGAAACTGCCGATTTGCTTATTGAGGTATTAAAGCGGCGCAGTATTGGTTGTTTGGATTTAACTGGCGGCGCGCCAGAAATGAATGCACATTTTAGACGTATTGTTAAAGCAGCAAGATCGATGGGTGTCGAAGTCATTGATCGTTGTAATCTAACGATTTTGCTACAGCCAGGCTACGAGGATTTAGCTGATTTTCTAGCAGAGCAAGCGGTTACCGTTACTGCGTCGCTACCTTGTTATACCGAAGATAATGTAGAAAAGCAGCGCGGCAAAGGTGCCTATGAAGAAAGTATAGAAGCGCTGCAAATGTTAAACCGATTAGGCTATGGCAGTGACGCCAAGCTCAAACTTAATTTAGTTTACAATCCGGTTGGCCCACATCTACCGCCTTCGCAGCAAGCCTTGGAGCTAGATTACAAGCGCGAGCTAAAGCAACAACACGATATTATTTTTAATAGTCTCTTTACGATTACCAACGTGCCGATCGCGCGGTTTGGGGCAGTGTTATTGGCGCATCATCAATATGATGATTATTTGTCCTTGCTTAAAGATAATTACGCTAGCGAAAATCTCGAGTCGGTAATGTGTCGAGATCTTATTAGCGTTGATTGGCAGGGGAATTTATACGATTGCGACTTTAATCAAATGTTAGATATTCCAATGCGTGACAATGCTGTGACGGAAAATCAGATTAAGCTTGTTGAGAAAAAGCATTTACGTGATTTACTGCAAAGCGATTACGCCAGCAATGCGATTCGTGTTGCAGATCATTGTTATGCTTGCACAGCAGGTCAGGGAAGTAGTTGCAGTGGCGCACTTTAATATTCGATTTACTCTTTTGCGATTATGAGTTACTACGCCAGTATTATTGTTCCGATTTTAAATGAGCGTGATCAGCTAGAGCAGGCGCTGGCTCGCTTGGCTATTTATCGGCAGCAAGGTTGGCAGCTGATTGTGGTTGATGGCGGTAGTTATGATGGTAGTGAAGAGCTTGCCAAGCCTTATGCCGATATTGTTATTAGCGCCAAGCGTGGGCGGGCAAAGCAAATGAATGCTGGCGCAGCATTAGCTGATTCGCCTTGGTTGTTTTTTTTGCATATTGATACAGTGCTTCCGGATCAGCCACAATCAATTGTTGATTTATTGCCTAAACAAAATACTCAGGTCGATCATCACAGCCAAGCCGTTTGGGGTTATTTTACATTACGGCTTTCCGGCTTATCAAAGGTTTTTCGATTGATAGAATGGTTTATCAATAAGCGTTCTTTTATTTCTAAAATTCCTACTGGCGATCAAGTAATGTTTTTTAATAAAACATTATTTGATACTTACGATGGCTTCGCCGATATTGCGTTAATGGAAGATGTGGATATCGCTAAGCGTTTAAGAAGAAAAATTACCCCTAAGCATTTGCCTCTATTGGTATTCACTTCTAGCCGACGCTGGGAAGAGCAGGGCGTTATAAAAACAGTGGTTAAAATGTGGGTTTTACGTTTTTTATTTTGGCTGGGTGTAAGTCCCAATCGCTTTGCTGCTTGGTACAGAAGTTAGTGTTAAGCAATGTCTTGACTAAAGAAATAATATCAATAAGCCTAGGGGAATAGTCTTTCTATGCAATCGTATCAATATCCGGATATTAGTTTTATTCAGTTTGCTAAGGCTGCCGTGGCGGGTATGGTAAAGACGCGGATGATTCCCGCGCTAGGTGAGCAGGGCGCATGTCGTTTGCATATTGCCTTAACAGCGTATGTATTCTCAAACTTGACCAATAGCCAGTTGGCAAAAACTATTTTGTATTCTGATAATCCTGAGTGCCCAGAATTAAAAGCGATTGTTAGCAATCAAAAAATCAAACAACAGTATGGCGATAATCTTGGCGCTAGAATGGCCAATG
Source organism: uncultured Pseudomonadales bacterium (assembly GCA_905480475.1). Taxonomy (GTDB): domain Bacteria; phylum Pseudomonadota; class Gammaproteobacteria; order Pseudomonadales; family UBA7434; genus UBA7434. Next base: position 13,531 of record CAJQQO010000001.1, read on the forward strand.
CATTTGCAGACCAATTAACACCATCTCAATTGAGTGATTCTACAAGTTATCAAACCGCCTCTGCGGTTATTTTGCTTGGCTCTGATTGCCCCACAATAACGAGCGAATATCTTGAGCAGGCAATTACAGCTTTAATGACTACTAGTGATATCGTGCTTGGCCCGGCAAATGATGGTGGTTATGTGTTGGTAGGGATGCGTAGTCCGAATCCAGAAATCTTTGAAGGTATTCGTTGGGGCAGTAGCGAGGTGCTAAGTCAAACGCTACATATAATAAAACAGCGGCAACTAAAATATTTTCTGCTGCCGTCGCTATCGGACATTGATCGTCCTGACGATTTGCCTTTATTAGCGCCGTTAGGGATTAGCTTGGATGCTTAAGGGGTTTAAGGTAAGGGCTAGCTAAGCGCTAGTAAACGGTTTGCTGTTGGAGAAGTTCTCTGCTTTACCCGTTGCATTATAGGTTTGACCGCTGCCGGTTTCGCCACGCAAAATATTGATAAAACGGTCTACACCTTGTTTCATGCCACCAATAATTTTTTCATTGATCATAAGTTTGGTTTGGCAGTCTTTAAGTTGCGTTTCGATTTCTTCCCACATGGGTATCAGTGTTAGCGGCGAAATCGCATCAAGCTGTTTTATTGTTTCTTTCCAGCCTTCAGTGTTGCTGGCCAGATTATGGCGCGCAAGCAAAGTGCTGCGTAGTTCATTGCGCTTATCCATCCGTTTTACAATCGTTGCTTTTTGTCCGGCGTATTCAACAATTACTTTATGGTCGGCACTTTCCTTGCCGGAGCGTTCAAGCGTGGCTCGTTCTTTGGCGAGTAATGCATTTAAGTTGTCGATGTCAGTTTTATCGGCCCCTAATGATTGATAAATTTCATTGGCTAAGGAAACCAAGGCGCTATTAGATTGCGCTTTTTTTGCTGCTACTTGAGATTGCTGTGTCATGGTGCTGTCCCCGCAAATGATTCGGGGGAGAAGACAGAGTGCTGTGCAGAATTGTCAGAAGCTAGATCATAAAACGGTTAAGTATTAAATCTAGATACCGAAGTTTTGCTCGTCAGAGAGAATTTGCGCGGCGATACGATCAGCGTCGATAACATAAGAACCATTATCAATACTTTCGCGAACCTGACTTACACGTGCTTCATCAATTTCAGGTAGCGTTTGTAAGTCGCGTTGGATGCGGCTTAGCTCCTGA
>CAJQQO010000002.1 GCA_905480475.1 uncultured Pseudomonadales bacterium
AATAAATCATAAGGGTCTTGCACACTAACAAAGCGTGAACAAGGTGAATAAGCCAATAGCTCAGTCAATAGTTTTGCCACTTCAATCACTTGCTCTACCCGCGGATCAACCGTAGCCTTATTCTCCGCAGCAATATTTTGGCCAATATCCCAATGCGCTAAAAGCATTTTTGCAGCGTCGGTGTTATCCAAACCAAAATGCGCGCGCTCGGCTAATTCCAATACGGTGTTTTGCTCCAACACCTTACGGTACTCGTCGGAAAAACTATCTGCCAGTGCGCAGATGCCGATATTACTTAAGCAAGCGGTAAAGCCGACTTTGTCCGGCAAGTTAATCTTGGCGGCCAGTAGATCGGCAATTGCCGAGACGGCCATACTGCCCTGCCAATATTTGGCTGAATTCAACACACTCCAAGCCTGCATAGCCGAACTTGCATCTATCATCGCAAGGCATCGCGCCATATTCGATATTTCGGTAGCACCTAATAAAACAGTTGCTTGTAATAAATCGGCAACCGGTTTTTGTCTGGCGTAAAATGGCGAGTTAACCACTCGCAATAAACGAATGGATAATGCCGCATCACTTTTAAGTAAATCAGCTACCGCACCCATAGAAATACTTTCGCTGGCCATTAAGCTATTAATGCCTAATAACACATCGGGCAAGGCCGGTAGGTTTGTAACCCGGCTTGATAATGTATCGCGATAGTGGCTCATAATAATAGTATCTAGGCCGTCGATTGAGTAATGACGACAATGCCACCACGATTTTTGTCGTCAACAGCCAGAGGGAATGCGCGAACACGACCAAAGGAAACGTCAATATCCTCAAGGTCTTGTATTTTTAGCTGTGAATCGCTCGCTTCGCTCAGCTCTTGTATTTGCTGTTTTTGCATTTGTAACTGTTGCTTGATACGCGAGTCGACATCGTTACCAACCACATCGGCTAGTTCATTACCTATAGCAACGTTGTTTCCTGCCAGAGCAATTGCTTGCGCATTGGCAATAACAATTTGACCGTTATCATCAATACCAAATAACGGTAAGGGAATATTCTCTACCACACCACGCAATATGCGCAAACCAGCTTCAGCTTGTTGAAGACTGTCTTCGCTCGAAGACAAATCCAATTGCTTTTTTTCAACTTGCTGCGCTAACATACTATTTATTTTTTCTAACTCGGTTTTTTGCTCGTTCACCACACTGATCAGTTTTTTGTTTTCCTGCTCAAGATTAAAGTGAGCAAAACATTGTCTCAACACGGTTTTTAATTCATCATCATTCCATGGCTTAGCTAAATACCTAAAGACTTCACCACGATTAATAGATTCAAGAATACTTGGCACATCCGCGAAACCCGACAACACAACCCGCATAACATCAGGGTACTCTTCCTTAACTTTTTCCAATAAACGAGTGCCACTCATATCCGGCATTCGCTGATCGGCAACAATCACTTGTATCGATTCGCTAGCTAATAATTCAAGCGCTTCAGCGCCACTGCTGGCAGACAGCACACCAAAGAGTTCATTACGCAACAATCGCTTGAGTGAACGCAGTATGCCTTGTTCATCATCGACACAAAGTAAATTAAGCTCGTAATCCGTATCCATTAAAGTACTTCCTCACTTGATTTTGTTATCAATCGTTTATATTGCCGCTGAAATTTCATAGGCGTAGTTGTTGATGCAGTTATAGACGTAAGCGCTGTAATAGACTGTTTATAAGTGTGAATAACTGATTAAAAAAATCTCACGCTGTTTAGTATAGACTGGAATGCAAGCCTGTCGAATAGGCTTAAATAGCTTAGGAAGGCGCACGGATAGGAATAGGGGTTTGAGATTAACGGATCTAATAGTTGATTTAATAAGCCGCAGAATGGATAGACTTTATACGATTATTTTAGTCAAATAACGGAGATAAAGGAAATATCTATTGCTTATTGTTTTGCTTTCTACTGCTCGGATTCTGTCTTTTTATTATCCTTATCATTTTCACCGTCATCTTCCATTTTAGGCCCCGCGATTGGCAGAATAACGTTAAACTTTGTGCCTACGCCCAGCGTGCTCTCCACTTCAATCTTACCTTGATGCGATTTGATAACACTGTTAGCAATATACAAACCTAAGCCTGTGCCATTACCCGCTTTTTTGGTGGTAAAAAATGGATCAAAAATACTGGCCAATTTATTTTCTGCAATACCGATTCCGGTATCGGATATTGAAACGATAACCGTATCGTTTTGCTGCTTGCTTGAGATAGTCATCAGGCCTCGCGTTTCAATCGCATGCGAGGCATTGATAACCAAATTTAAAAATACTTGAATCAACTTACCGCTATTGCATTTCACTTCAGGTATTTGACCAAAGTTACGCACTACTTCGGCTTTGTATTTTAGTTCGTTCCAAGCCACGCTAATGGTTTTTTCCAACAGGGTATTAATATTGGCAAGCTTATAATCGGGAGAATTAACCCGTGAAAAGTCTGACAGATCGGCAACAATTTTTCGAATCCGCTTAACACCGTCAATGGATTCATCAAGTAAATCCCTAACATCGGGCAACAAGAATTCCAAATCGACTTTTTTTAATACCTCATTTAGCTCTTCAAGTAACTCCGCATAGTTGGCACTATCATTGGCCAGTGCTTTTTCTGCTAACTGACTTACACCACCAATACATTTTTGCTGCGCTTCAATGACCTCGCTTAAATCCGCGATATATTCGCGCAGAGTGCCTAAATTACTGGAGATAAAGCCAACCGGATTATTAATCTCATGCGCCACACCGGCGGCGAGTTGACCTACCGATGCCATTTTTTCTGACTGCAATAATTGCAAGTTGGATTTTTTCAATCTGGCAATGGTTGCATCCAGCTCTTGATTGGCGAGATACAACTCAGCCGCACGATCTTCGAGCAAATTCTCGGCAAGCTTTCTAGCTTTGCGCTCACGATCTAGGGCTTTTTTTATCGCCGCGCTTTCGCGAACCGGATCAAGTTCAGGCATCGCGTGTTACCACTAACTCACAGCAATCGTGACCATCGTGCATACATACTGGCATGCTAATACTCAACTTTTCATGAAAGACTTCGGCAGCACTCTTTAACATACCAATAGCCAAACGACAGAGCTTTTTATCAGAGCGATATTCCAAAACCTTTTCATTGTCGGTAGAACTTTTAACTGTAATTCTTGGCGTTTCAGCATGCTTATCAAGCTTTCGCACTTCCATATGAATAATGGAATCAAGCCCATCAAGCATCTCCCACATACTGCCGGGCGCAAATACCGATACTGGAATCGATTCGTGCAATTTGGGAAATAAATAAAAGCCAAAGGCCTCAACTAAATCCTCAGCAGGAATGGCAGCTTTTTCAGATAAGGCACCAACAATGGCAAATAATTCTTCATCGGGATATAAAAATGTTGAAACAAAGATACCCTCACTGCCAAGCTCACAGGCTTCTATTACATCGTCCCAAACGCTAAACCCCATTTGGGTTTCAACCATTTCTTGTAAGTGGGTAAAGATCACGCCTTTCACTATTACTCTCCAATCAGCAGTTTGCTATTTTTTATACGGCTTTTAATTGTGGCTTGTTAGTATCATGGGTATCGGCAGTTTCTGGTAAAGCATGACCGTCTATACCACCTACATCGTCTATGCCGCCTAAACTACCCGTCGCTGGCAGAGTCACTGTAAGCGTAGTCCCTTTGCCTGACTCACTGCTCGCCTTAAGCTGACCGCCATGGCTCTCGACAATACTCTGTGCGATATGCAAACCCAAGCCGGTTCCTTCGCCAATATCTTTGGTGGTGTAAAACGGATCAAAAATAGTGGCCATTTTATCTTCTGCAATACCTCGCCCCGTATCAACAATGTCTATTTGAACGTTCTGTTCCAGCTGTGTTGTTCTTAAGGTGACTTGTCCTTTAGCTTCTATCGCTTCGATCGCATTGCTAATTAAGTTTGCAAATAATTGACCTAGCTTACCGCCTTCAGCGGTAACGGTCTTAAGCTCAGAAAACTCCCGAACCACTTGAATATCATCACCTAATTGCCCATTCAGTAAATTAGTCGTTCTATTCAAAAGGATATTAATATCTTCTTCAATTTTATCTTGCGAATTCACATGGGTGAACTCTGATAAATCTTCAACAATCTTTCGCACTCGATTAGCACCATCAATCGATTCCAGTAATAAGTTATCTACATCGTCTAAAATAAAATCCACACCAATATCATCGCGTAAATCTTCGAGTCCTGATATTACTTCATTATCGCTGTCTTTTTCTTTAACGATATCAATACACTCATTTTGCTTAGCAATTAAGCGTTTAATATCTTCAATATATTCTTGCAGTGTTGCCAAATTACTGGAAATAAAGCCAACCGGGTTATTAATCTCATGTGCGACACCAGCAGCTAACTGGCCTACCGAAGCCATTTTTTCTGATTGAACCAATTGCAAGCGGGTTTCTTTTAATGCTTCCATTTGTAATTGCAACTCATGAGCTTGTTGCTCAATCGTTTGGTTGCGACGCTGTACATTACGGCGGGACTCTTGCAAGCTATCAACAAATTTCTGCAAGCCTTCACTTAAACGCTTAACTTCTTTAGGCCCTTTCTTTAATTTAAAATTAAAATTTTGCTCGCTAATATTTTCAATTAACTGCTCGGCCTCACGAGTTTGGGAGATCAATCGCTCTATTGGACTGACAATATTACTATTTGCCCATCGCCAAACAATAAACACCACAAACAGATAATTGGCCAAGGAAAACTGCACAATAATATTAAACCAAAGATCTTTGCTTTCAAAAATCGTTTGACTACTTTTGGCGTGAATATCAGCCCATTCACTGATTAACTCAACAGCAGTTACCACCTCAATAGAGTTTTCATCCACCTGATCAATAACAGCATTCCACGCAGAACCCGATAAATTATCGGTAATTGCCGCTTTGCTCACCGACTTTGATATTAATTCAATTCTTTGGTGCAAAGCTTCAAATATTGTTGCATCATCCATTTTAGAAGCCAACTGAACTTCTATTAAATCAATAATATTTTGCATCTGGCTGGATTGCTTTGCGATACCACTTGCCAAATAAGCCTGCTGAGCGTTAAAAAATAAATCAATCGTGGTAAACCATTGTGATAATGCGGTTTCCAAATGAGCAATATCATGTTGCGCTAGCACACTGCGTTCATTATCAGTACGCGCCTGCTCACGGGCTTGGTAGCTGGCCATAATGGCAGTAGCGGCAATTAATGCACCGATCAGGCACACCATTACCACCACTAATGTTTTGGTAGAAATCTTCAAGCCGGTTTCAGCCAGATCATAATATTTTTTTAACCATCATTGACCTTATTAATACAATGTTTTACCTGTTAAGAGTAAACCTTTCTTGCTTTGCCGCGCGTCTCAATTCACGACAAAAATAGGCTGGGCAGTCAGTACCGCTTCCATAGTGGTTAACTGTGTCCGATCACTACATTGCGTGCCGGTAGTGAATTTTTTGCCCACATTGGATTCAAAAGCTTGCTTAGTTGCATTTTGCTGCCAACCACTGCGATTAACAATATTAATCACTTCACCATCCGGAGCAACCGCCCAGATAATAGCCGACTTTTTACGATCAATATTCACTTCACCACGATACATGGCACCGAGAATCGCTCCACTATCGTCCAAGACTTTAGCTAAACTCACCGAACTGCGATCAATACCCGGCGAGGCACCATCAAACTCATTATTCAGTGATGATAAAACCTGTGTTGTCACCGGACGGCTAACCATTTCAATATCAACCGTATTAGAAAAACTGGATCGCGCGGTATCCAGCAATTCATTTTTAACAATCTCTTCTCGCCATGCCAGCTCGGTCACTAACAGGGTTTTTATGCCGCATCGAACCAGAACCTGAGCTAGCGGTACAGCTTTTGGCTCAACAACTAACGCATCGGTTCTTAAGGTAAATTGCTCTGCAACTAAAAGAGCCTTCATCTGCTCAAAATCTTTACCTTTGATCTGATTTTTAAAACTATCACTTTCAATAGTGCTTTTATAACGATTGCGGCAGCGTTGAAAAGTAAAATCAGCAATCTTCATATCCATATCAATCGCCCAGGCAATTTCTACCAGACCCCATTCACTTTGCTCTGAGCGAACATGCACATAACCCATTGGGTTATCACCTTGAAATACCATATAAAGCGTATGACGACCTAATTCACTAAAGTGCAAAGCATGAGGCGGCACCTTAGCGCTAACCTCTTGGCGCACCGACTCATCGATAGTGCGCACAACAGAGCGGTAAGTGCTCGATTGCGGATAGAGTTTTTGTATCGCCTCGGCAGGATCTCTTAACGCACAAAACGCCTGAGCATTTAAAGTTGATGGCAACATAAAAAATAGCAGGCTAATAACCGGTAAGCTGCGCTTTAATGCTTTAACAATTAATTGGATGTCCATCGTTATACTCCTTAGAGCTATATTGTCCATTAAAATAATATTAGCGATATCACTTGCGATTAAGTGGGAAATAGCGATAGCGAACCTGAATGCTGAATACCGACTGTTTGTCTGCACCGGCAGCAGTATCAATATCACGCGTATACTGACTACTTAAGGTCCAGCTATTATCCGGTGAATAACGTATGCCAATTGAACCATCCAAAGTATCGGCATAACGGCCAGAAGCTTGCTCTGCTGAAAAATAGCGCAGCTGAGTAAATCCGGTAATATTTTCACGCCGGTTAATGCGGTTCCACTCCACCTGCGCATTGCGTATTTCGATATCGCCGTTTTGACCTAAAGACATTTCGGCAAAGATACCATGCAAACCAATATGGTATCTGGCATCAATACCTAATCGCTCACGCTGCAGATTTTTTAATTTGCTGCGATAAAGTGAAACACCATAAGAAAAGTTTTCATCTCTAGGCGAACCCACTCGACCGCTAAAAACATAAGAGCCATCTTGACGATCTAAGGATTGTCCTCCGCCGGTTGTTGCAGCCACTTCATATTCAAACTCCTTATGCTGCTTGTTTAAGCTCACACCCCAATCGGCTTTAATACCTAAATTTTTGGGTTGGGCGTACTGACGCAAAGTGCCGTTAGTATTAATGACATGTTCTAAGCCATAGGGCACTTCCATATGGCCTATACGAATATTGGGTAAATTGCCGGGTAAGGCCGTGTAGTTAAAATTAAATATGCGGTAAACAAATTCGGTATCGTCTTCATCCTGAAAAAAACCGGGAAACATTTGAGTATTATGCAGTCGGGTTAAATAACCTTGCAGCAATAAGGTACCAATATCCTTTTTATCATCAGAAATCACCGTCAGCCAATCAAAACCAAGCGCATGGGTATAAGCGATAGGATCTTGCTTGGTCAGATGCGAGCCACGGCTACTAAAATCCAGCGCCAGACGACTGTTATCGGCGGCAGAATCAACCATCCTACCCATATAACTATCGGCCTTCGTCGCTGAGGACAGAGCCAGCAGTAAAAACAGGCCAGCAAGTCTTTGAAATGCTTTGGTATTGCTCATAAACAATCTCCGTTTCAGTGATGAACAGAAATAAGGGTGTATCTAACGAAACAATCTTTGTGTAAATAACAAACAGGAGAAGCGGCAATATATTTATCAGCTATTCTGCGCCGTTATCATTTGATTATAGACAGAAATAAAAAAACGCTAGCCATAGATAGACTTATACGATATATTTATAACTGTATATATATACAGCTATAAATATATCGTATAAGTATTCAGTTAATAAATATTGACCTATCAATTGACCGAGAAAAAGATTGCGACTTAAGCGAAAAAATTGGCTACATAATCTGGAAGAGCCACTTAAACGCTAGCTGTTTAGCCAGTATTAAATAGATGCAGGGATAAGCAAAACGATCAGCAAAAAGAAGCAAGACCTATAACAAGCATGAAGACTCACGCAGAGCAAACAGCCGCAGACAAGGCAGAAAAAATTAAGGCGCTATTAGAGCACCCTGCTCTATGGCAGGCAGAAAAACATCCTATGGCTGATAGCCAAAACAACCAAGACCAAAACAAAAAAACAATTCACACCGGATTTAAAACACTGGATAATATACTGCATCACAATGGCTGGCCGCTAGGACAATTAATTGAATGCCTTAGTCTAAAGCCCGGTAGCGGTGAATTGGATTTATTTATTCCTGCCATACGTCAGTTGTATCGACAAACACAGCAATCTACCAAAGCCTCAAACCAACAAGAACGTGAAGCACCTATTGTATTGATTGCACCACCCTATATTCCTTGTATGGAAGCATGGCAACAACATATGCAACAAACGCCGCAGCTATGGTGCGTCACCACCCAAACGCTGAACGAGCGTCTTTGGGCCGCCGAGCAAGTATTGCAAAGTAATAGTGCCAGCGTGCTTATGTTGTGGTTATATCAGCAAAGCGTTAAACCCGTGCAATTGCGTAGACTGCAACTAGCCGCTAAACGCAGCCAAAGTCTTGTTGTTATGCTACGCGATAAAAAGCTACAGCAACAAGCATCACCTGCACCATTACGACTAAGCCTTACACCGGTATCTAGCTCAAGAAAAACAGCCTTACTTATCAATATCCTAAAACAACCGGGTAATTGGGGTGGGCAACGTATTAGTATTCCATGGCATAGTCGCTTGCAATACCCTTCATTGCCTATTGATCAGTGGCCGGTCTATATTCCTGCCGAGCAATCTAACAGTAACGCTATGTACCCCAATAACATTAAGCTACCGCAATTAGATAAGTTAGCTACATCTAATAAAAAATGGTCATAGTGTTAGATTATGTTGTGGCTCTGTATATACCTACCCTTATTGCCTCTGGAGGTTTTTAAGCAAGTCAATCTTAACAAGACAGAACAGCCTAGCGAGAACAAAGCATTAGTCGTACTGCAAGAACAAAAAGTCCTGTTATGCAACAAAGCCGCTAGCGACGCGGGCATAGAACCCGGCCTAACATTAAATACAGCGCATAGTCTTAGTGAGGCATTACTGATTACAGAGCGCGATCAGGAAAAAGAAAGCAAGCTGTTGCAATACCTTGCCGAGTCGGCCTATCAATTTAGTTCGGCTGTTAGCTGCTATCACAACCATCATCATGAAAGCAGCTTATTGCTAGAAGTGGGTGGCAGCCTAAAACTATTTGATGGCATAGATAATTTACAACAGCAGCTTAGCCACTTACTTAAAACCCATCCGTTGGCAGATGCCGAGGGGTTTAAACATCAATTCAGTATTGCAAAAACGCCTAAAGCTGCCGAATTACTGGCACGTTATTATTATCAAAAAAACGCGGGGAAAAATTTAATCACCGATACATCAGAACTTAGCCAGATAATGTCGGCCCCAACAGCAGAGCGGCTTAAATCGATACCCATCGTCTTACTTGATGTGCCAGAAAAACCGCTCAAACAATGTTTAAGCATGGGTTTAAACTATTTAAACGAACTATTAGCATTACCTAAAGCGGCTTTAGCAAAGCGATTCAACCACGGTTTTATTCTTTATCTGCAACAATTAACCGGCAGACAAAGCGATCCACAAAAAATCATTAAGCTACCCGCTTACTTTGAGCGCGAACAGTTTTATATCGATGGCTTACGCAGCCATGCCGATTTGATTTTTCCTATTGAAAAACTATTAAAAGAATTTTGCTTCTATCTGCAAGTGAGGCAATTGCAAAGCCGTGGTATTGAATGGGTATTTCATCGCTATAGTAAACAAAAAAACTCCATCCCAATCAGCTGCTCCGAACCACAAAGCCAATATGCATCACTGCTATCGTTAAGCAAAATAAAGTTAGAAAAACTACCGCTAGACTCGCCAGTAGAAACCGTTAGTTTAATAGCGCGAGACTTTGAGTTAGCAGAACTGCGCGAAGATGATTTTTTTCATACTAAAAATCAAGCGTATAGCACCCACTTACTCGCTGATAAACTTATCGCCAAGCTGGGACCACAGGCACTAAGCCGTGTTGATAGTGGCAACCATCATTTACCTGAAATCAATAACTGCGTAAAGACATTGAGTAAAAATACAGCGGGGGAAACGCTTAATAAAAACAGTTCTAACGAAGGCCATAATAAGCCACCAGCAAGACCCGCTTGGTTACTCGAGCAACCGGAGAAACTACTATCAATAGACAGTGATATCTTCTATAGAAGCCACAAATTACAACTGCTAAAAGGGCCAGAAAGAATTGAAGGTAACTGGTGGAAAAAAAGCAGTAGTCGAGATTACTTTATTGCCGCACAATTAATGCCCTCCAATAAAAAACCGCCAACTTCAAATAAAAACCAACATCCTGTCTATCAGGCGTTTTACTGGATTTATTACGACCGAAAAATCCAACACTGGTATTTACATGGTTTATTTTCATGAGCCAGACAACGCCGGACAAGCTCGAACCCACGCCAAAAGTCAGCAGTTATGCCGAGCTACACTGCATAAGCAATTTTAGCTTTTTACGCGGCGCCTCACATCCACATGAGTTAATTACCGAAGCTGCCAGACTGGGTTATCAAGCAATTGCCATTACCGATGAGTGTTCATTAGCCGGCGTGGTTAAGGCCCATGTCAAACAACAAGAGCTGGAAAGTCATCAGCAAAATATTCAACTGATTATTGGCAGTGAATTCCTGCTTCCGGATCAATCAAAACTGGTTGCACTCGTGCCTAATAAACAGGCTTATGAAGAGTTATCCGCCTTTATCACTTTATGTCGACGGCGCGGCAGCAAAGGTGAATATCAAATTATTTTGCAAGATCTCAATATTCATTTACAGCATTGCCTAATTATTTTTTTACCTTACCAGCAAAGTTTATCGCAAGAAAAAAAACAGCCGCAAGAACAACTCAATATTACCAGCTTACGGCAACATCCTAATTTATGGGTCGGAGTACAACGATTTTATAGTGGCGAAGATGAAAGCCACTACCAAAATGCCTATCGTATGGCTTCGCTAATGGATAAACCCATGGTGGCCTGTGGCAATGTTCATATGCACAGCTTGCAAAGAAAACCCTTGCAAGATGTACTAACCGCTATTCGCAAAAAAAAAGCAGTCAGCGAGCTAGGCAAAACGCTTTATAGTAATGGCGAACACTATCTTCGCCCAATCAAAAAATTACGCCAATTATTCCCCGAGCAATTACTCAAAGAAACTATCACTATCGCCAAACGCTGCCACTTTTCCTTAAAGGAATTGCGCTATCAATACCCTTCCGAAATCATTCCACCGGGCATTACAGCGACAGAATATTTAAAGCAGCTCGCCGAACATGGTGCTAAACAACGCTGGAAAAATGGTATACCCGATACTATCCAGTTACAGATAGATAAAGAACTGAAACTGATTAGTGAATTAAATTATGAATACTTCTTCTTAACCGTTCACGATTTGGTAAGCTTTGCTCGCGAGCAAGGTATTCTCTGCCAAGGTCGTGGCTCGGCCGCTAACTCAGTTATTTGCTATTGCTTATTTATCACTGAAGTTGATCCCAGCCGAGCCAAACTATTATTTGAACGATTTATTTCCAAGGAGCGCAACGAACCACCCGATATCGATGTGGACTTTGAACACGAACGCCGCGAAGAAGTGATCCAATATATTTATAAAAAATATACTCGCGAGCGAGCCGCACTTGCTGCCACTGTTATTACTTACCGAGCTCGCAGCGCTATTCGTGATGTAGGAAAAGCCTTGGGCTTTAACTCGCACTTTACCGAACAGCTCTCTAAATCATTAGGCTGGTGGCACAGACATGTTGAGCTTGAACAGCGTATGCATGAAGCCGGTATAGATAGTAATAAAACCGCTATGGCAACATTATTTTTGCAATTGGTTAGTGAGATACAGGGTTTCCCACGGCATTTATCCCAACACGTTGGCGGCTTTATTATTAGTGATGGCCCCTTAAGTCGACTGGTGCCAATTGAAAACGCCAATATGCCCGAGCGAACCGTTATCCAATGGGATAAAGAAGATATTGAAGCGCTATGCTTGCTTAAAGTCGATGTGTTAGCTTTAGGGATGTTAAGTGCTATTAGAAAAGCGCTTGATCTTGTTAATCAAAATCAGTTAACGAACAATAATAAAACCTTAACAATAAGTGATATCCCCGATAACGATACCGCCACTTTCGATATGCTTTGTAAGGGTGACAGTATCGGCGTATTTCAAGTTGAATCGCGTGCGCAAATATCGATGCTGCCGCGACTTAAACCTCGCACTTTTTATGATTTGGTTATACAGGTTGCGATTGTTCGCCCCGGCCCTATTCAAGGCGATATGGTACATCCGTATTTACGCCGCCGCGAAGGTAGCGAAGCCGTTAGCTATGAAACAGCAGAAATTCGCAGTGTATTATCGCGGACATTAGGTATTCCTATTTTTCAAGAGCAAGTGATTAAACTGGCCATGGTTGCTGCGGGCTTTAGTGGCGGTGAAGCAGACCAACTAAGACGAGCCATGGCAAGCTGGGGTAAAAATGGTAACTTGCTACAGTTTAGGGAAAAGCTACTCAACGGTATGGAGCAACGTGGTTACGATAGCGACTTTGCCGAACGGGTATTTAATCAAATGAAAGGTTTTGGTAGTTATGGATTTCCCGAATCCCACGCCGCCAGTTTTGCCTTGCTGGTTTACATTTCTTCATGGCTAAAATGCCACTATAGTGCAGCCTTTTATGCCGCCTTAATCAATAGTCAGCCAATGGGCTTCTATTCACCCTCACAGTTAATACAAGATGCTAAAAGGCGTGGCATTAAAATATTGCCCATTGATGTACAACATAGCGAATGGGATTGTACTTTGGAATGCGATGATAGGTTAGCAAGCGATTGCACATTAGAGAACAACGAAGCTTTAGATCAACAAACGCAAACTCAATCAATATGGGCAATACGATTGGGTTTGCGTTTAATTCAAGGTTTACGAAAAGAAACTGCAAAAAGCTTACTTAGCGCCAGAGAGCAGGCGCCGTTTAGTAGCTTGCGCGATCTTATTCGCCGGGCCAAGTTAAACAATCAGGATAGAACTGCATTAATTCAATCTAACGCGGTATTTAAGCTATCTGGCAATCGTCATCAAAGCCATTGGCAAAATCTCGCGGTAGATCATCATGCAATGCCGCTGGAAAACGCCTACCCTACCCAGCAGCTGGCGGAAAAAACGCTGCTCAATGACGATATTCTATTAGCCCCGCCTTCTGAAGTGCAGGAAATTCAAGCCGACTATAGTCATACCGGCTTGACCTTACAGCGTCACCCTATGCATATATTGCGCAAGCAGGCGCCGTTTAATCAATGCAAACGCTGTATCGATTTACAACAATTAAAGCATGGTCGGTTTGTACAAGTCGCCGGTATTGTTACTGGCCGCCAACGACCCGGCACTGCCTCGGGAGTGATATTTCTAACCCTTGAGGATGAAACCGGCAATCACAATATTATTATCTGGAAAAACCTACAAGAACGCTGCCGCGAACCTTTGCTTAAAAGCAAGCTGCTATTAGTTAAAGGAGTCATGGAAAAAAAACATTCCGTTATCCATATTGTGGCTGGACAATTAATTGATTGCAGTGAACATTTAGCCGATTTTCTGCTATCGTCCAGAGATTTTCATTAAGCGCTACCAACCAATTCCATAGCATAAGTCTACTAACCGTATTAGGGCTTGTACTATTCAATATTTATCTGACTAAGTATTTTGTTTATTATCTTCAGCTAGATGTAAAAAGCTTAACAAACAGACAAAACAAAAGGTAAGTCAATCATCATGGGCAGTTTTATCGCAATCTTTATTTTTATTGTTGCTGGCACTTATGTGCATCATCGCGGTAAAGTTAGACATAGCTTTTCAAGACAGATAACCGACCATTCCACCATTATGGCGCCGGTTAATTGTTTTATGTATTTATTCTCGGCGGTTCCCAACAAGCCCTATATAGCGCTGGATGCTATCCCCGAACTCAAGCTATTAGAAGAAAATTGGCAAACCATTCGCGATGAAGGTTTAGCCTTACAAGAAAGCGGTAATATCAAAAAGTCCGAGCAACTTGACGATATCGGTTTTAACTCATTTTTTAAAACCGGCTGGACGCGCTTTTATCTCAAATGGTACAAGGATTCTTTTCCATCAGCTATAAACAGCTGCCCTAAAACACTGGCATTAATTGATCGCTGCCCCAATATCAAAGCCGCCATGTTTGTGGTGTTACCACCGGATGCGACCTTGGTTAAACACCGCGACCCTTATGCCGGATCACTGCGCTACCACTTGGGCTTGCAAACACCGAATGCCGAGAATTGTTTTATTGATGTTGATGGGGAGCGCTATTGGTGGAAAGATGGCGAGGCGGTATTATTTGATGAGACCTTTATTCACTTTGCTAAAAATGAAACAGATCAAAATCGTTTAATATTATTCTGCGATATTGAACGACCGATGAATAATATATTTGCCGAAGTGATCAATAAATTATTTGGTCGTATTGTATTAACCGCAGCAGGCTCCAGAAATACTGAAACAGAGTCGCCGGGCTTACTTAACCGAGCCTTTCAATACGTATATAAAATTCGCTTGGTGGGTAAAAGACTTAAGCTTTACAATCACACGCTTTATTATATTGTTAAGTACTTATTATTTGCTTGGCTTTTTTATATTATCTTTTTCTAATATTTCGCTGCTATTTATTATGCAAGTGATGCCACAAAAATCGCCTTATCAATAACAGATAAAGCAAAAAAAAGCCTGCAAATGCAGGCTTTTTTAGCAAACGATATTGTTAATTATAAGAACACATCGCCATTATCAACACCAAGCTGTGTGGCTCCCAAGTTACGGGCAAAGCTGGTTGGGTTATTGGCAACGTGTGCTCGGGCAGTATGAATATCCATAAATCGCTGCTGAATATCACTGCCAAGAAATACCGAGCCGCCACCGGCAACATTAAATAAACGATCAACCACTTCAATACTCTTTTCAATAATCAATGATGATTGATAACGATAAAGAATACGCTCATCCATAGGAATGGCTTCGTCAGCGTTAACATAGTCCATCATGCGATCAAAATTACGCAATAAAATACATTCCAT
>CAJQQO010000003.1 GCA_905480475.1 uncultured Pseudomonadales bacterium
AGCAGCCATAAAAAAACCGGTATGACATTGTTAAGTCAAACCGGTTTTTAAAGGATATGGCGCGCTCGGCAGGAGTCGAACCTGCGACCCCCTAGTTCGTAGCCAGGTACTCTATCCAGCTGAGCTACGAGCGCGTGTCGCTTCAATCGAGGCATTGCTGCCCGATGAAGGCCGCGTACTATAGAGAAGGATGGGCTAAACGTCAACAGGCTAATTTGCTATTTGCCCTTATATGATCAACCACTTACGGCGATTTATCTCAGCGTTGATGATGCAGTTGCTAAACGCTACTTGGCCGTAAACTCTGCAACATACTGAGATATAAGCCCGATGAATATCAATATCGGCTAGAAATGGCTTAGTTGTAAGTTTTTGGCCGTTTGCTTTAGGGTAGAGTGCTGGGTCGTGGTCAAAGGTATTACCTGCATTTTTAATCAATTCAAGAACTGATCCGCTGTAGATTTGAGTAGTTAACTCTCTTAAGTAGACTTTTACAGTTCCTACACGCCGGAATCGGAACATATAGCGATATACTGTATGCCTATTACAAGATAAGACCTAACCAAGCATCTCGAGTATTTATGGAAATCATCAATCGAGTTAAGCTGATCTACATCTAAAAAAGGGAATCGTAGCCATTTAATATAGTGCTCTGATATAGCCCCGCAAGCTATATCAGTAGATTTATGCCTGGCTCTATTTAATTCGGCTCTAAAATATAAATTAAAGTCATCGATTTTAATCGAGAAAACGGAAAACTTATGACCAAGAAAGTATGCTTACTGACTGGTGCTACCAGTGGGATAGGGGAGGCCGCAGCCATTGTATTGGCCGAAAAAAATTACGATTTATACTTGGTGGCTCGCAGTAAAGAAAAAGCCACTATTACTGAAAAATTGATAAAAGAAAAAACACCTGCAGCAAACGTCCATTGGCTATATGGTGATTTGGCCAAACTAGATGATGTCCGTGCTATGGCTAATGAATTTTTAGCAACAGGCAAAGCGATTGATTTATTATTTCATAATGCCGGCGTTACCTGTAATAAGCGCGAGTTAACGATTGATGGCAATGAAATGATGTTTGCGGTAAATCATCTGGCGCCATTTCTATTAACGGAAATGTTATTTGATAAGTTATGCGAAGGCGAGCATGAAACCCGCGTAGTGGTTACGGCTTCAGGTGCTTATGAATTTGTGAAGGAGTTTAATCTCGCTGATGTGAATTGGGAGAATGGCTTTAAAACCTTTCCCGCTTACGGCAACTCCAAATTAGCCAATATCTTATTTACCAAACGATTAGCTAAAAAGATGTTAGAAAAAGCGCCGCATAAATCTATTGCGGTTAACTGCTTTCACCCGGGTTTTGTTGGCACTAATCTCGGTACGCAAAGCACATTCGGCAAAATTATTATGGGGCTTATTCGTCCATTTTCTCGCAGCAGTTTAAAAGGCGCAGAGACAGGTTTGTTTTTGGCAACAGATGCCTCGATTGCCGGAAAGAATGGAGGTTACTATTTTAATTGCAAACAGAAAACGCTTAAGCCGTATGCTTGTGACAACACTATGGCCGCGGACCTATGGCAAAAAAGCAGAGAGATGGTGTCTTAGCGGTTCTTCAAACTTGCAACACTCCAGCCTTGTAAACCTGATGGTTTTGCAAGGCTGAAAAATTTACCCATTAACTTTTATCGTAAACCTTTCGCTCTTTGAGCGTGGCAGGCACTTTATCAACCGGTACTAAAAATTGTTGATACCACTGGCGTAACTTGGTCACTGGCCCGTCGCCATCACATAGAATGGGATTATCAATTGGCGCTTTGTTTTGCCAGATACGCATATCGGCAAAAACTCCGCGATCTTCTGCATCATCGGCGATTGATGCCATAAAGGCCATTTGCGCCTCACGATCATTTTCCATCCCCTCGGGTACACGCTCTCTAAACCCGGCTAAAAATTCAAAACTATCCATCGACGTTGGCACATTCATTACCAAAGACATATAGCGTCGTGAAGAGCCATCTTCGTCATTGTTAATCGTTGAGCGATGGATCATATAACCCGGTCCATAATACGTGGTATTAGATTCCATAAAGCCCATTTCAGATTGCCCATTCATTAGCTGGGTATAAACATGGCCTTCACAAATATTCGAAAAGTGATCAATCTCTCCAGTGCCATGTACAGGACCAAAGTGGGCTTTATCTGCCATATTGTCGATAAGCTCGCGACAGTTGTTTTCGATATGCACACGGCGGATATACCAAGGTGTCCAGCCTTCTTCGTAGACTTCATCAATTTTAGGAATCTTTTGTTCGGGAATAGGCGGGTTACCATCTGGGTCGTGCCAAATATAAACCAGCTGGTTAACCTCCATAGATTCCCAAGCTTTGATTCTGGCTCGCTCGGGGATTTTGTTAGCATAAGGAATATCGTTACAAAAACCGTCCGATCCCCAGCTCCACTCATGGAAAGGGCAAATCACCGAATCGCCCTTAACGCAGCCGTCAGCTAAATTCGCTCCCATATGCGGGCAGTAGGCATCGAGCACATGAATCTCGCCGCTATCTGCGCCGCGATAGGCCACCAGCGAAGTGCCAAAGTAATCCAGCTTCATGGGTTTATCGCTAAACTCGTAATCCGCACCAATACAAAACCAGCCTCTGGGATACCGGTTAGGGAGCGAGCTGGCGATAATATAAGGTTCGACGGTTTGCTTGTCTGCTACAGAATTGCTCATTGTTAATGCCTTTTAAATCGAAAAGCCGTATAGATTATGCGATTAGCTATTGTGTGATTAAACGTCGCGATCGATAAATTAGCTCGCAAGTTATCCAAGGCAGTAGTTTAGTGCTTTTAAGCCGATTAATATCCGAGACTAATATACTGTTTATTCATGTTTTGCTTTACTTGCTTTAGATCAACTCCTGAATACACTCGCTATACGCCGCGATGGAGTTTTTTGTTATTAGTCAGTGAATTATCGCGACGGATTAGGCCTTATTGATTGTTCAGCAGCAACTTATAATAAACCAAAACCTATAAAACGAAGATAAAGCGGAGATAACAATGACAACCAAAAAAGACGATAGCCAGCGACGGGTGCTGAATAAATCAGGTATGGGTATTAGCGAAGGCCTGCCTTTGCAAGCATCTGACGGTGGAGTTGATGAGCTTCGCAAAGACGTGCAGCGCTTAATGGATATTGAGGCGATCAAGCAACTTAAGCATTCGTATTTTCGTTGCATTGATACCAGCAATATTGAAGAGCTGGCTACTATCTTCCATAAAGATGTTGCGGTGCATTTTGTCGGTGGCACCTATGAGTGGAGCCTTAAAGGTCGTCAGGAATACCTTGACAGCATCAAGCATTCTTTCCATAAGGAATCGATCGGCCATCACAATGGCCATATGCCCGAGATTCAAATACTCAGCGAAAACGAAGCCACGGGTATTTGGTATCTTTCGGACAATATGTGGATGTTAAATCACAAGCACTTCACCACTGGTACGGCGATCTACTGGGATCGATATATCAAGGAAGACGGCGTATGGAGTATTATTGAAACCAACTACGAACGGCTCTACGAGCTCAACCAGCCCATTGAAGAGTTACCCAACATTAGTTCACATTATTTGGCGGTTCATGGTGCTGAACCTCAGGGCTAAGGATATAGCCTTAGGGTTATAGCTATAGCCGCTAGGTAAAACATATGGCTGCGTTTACAGGAAGTTAAATGGTGAAAGTTGTCGAAAAACCTGCTTAAACAATAAAAATGGTCGATAAAGACTTGAAAAGGCATTAACTGCCTCCATATCCAAGCCGCTAGCCGCTCTTCTAGAGTCGGCATTTTCAATTTTTCCATCCGATCCCGTGAATAAAACGGGAATCGGTGTGGATTACCTGTTTGATTTATGCTCAGCGAGGCCCTAATGACAGCGTCAACCGATACCAATTCAACTGATAACGACTCAGTTAACAAAGACTCAGTAAACGATATCCCTGAACAGCAAAAAGAAACCATGGGTTTTCAAGCCGAGGCGAAACAGCTTCTGCAATTGATGATCCACTCGCTGTACAGCAATAAGGAAATCTTTCTTCGAGAGCTTATCTCCAATGCCTCGGATGCATCGGATAAGCTGCGCTTTGAAGCTTTGAAGAACGACGATCTCTATGAAGGCAATAGTGATCTAGCGATTAAGATCGAGTTTGATAAGGACGCCAATACCGTCACCATTAGTGATAACGGCATTGGTATGTCGCGCGAAGAAGCGATTGTAAACCTAGGCACGATTGCAAAATCCGGCACCTCTGAATTCTTAAAGAACATGTCTGGCGATCAGAAAAAAGATAGTCAGTTCATTGGCCAGTTTGGTGTGGGTTTTTATTCAGCTTTTATCGTTGCCGACCGGGTTGAAGTATTAACTCGCCGCGCGGGTGCAAAAATTGACGACGCGGTCTATTGGGAATCAACCGGTGATGGCGAATTTAATATAGCCGACGTAGAAAAAGCCGAGCGTGGCACTACCATCATTTTGCATTTACGTGAAGACGCTAACGAGTTTGCCGATAATTTTCGCCTACGCAATATAGTTAAAAAATATTCCGATCATATTGCGATTCCTGTGATGATGGAAAAGCAAGCGTCACCATCGATGGACCCAGAAGATGCCGACGCAGAAAAAACGCCGGATGCAGACACCGCGCCTGAGTTTGAAGCGATTAACGACGCTACAGCATTGTGGACTCGAGCGCGTACTGATGTTTCTGATGATGAATACAAAGAGTTTTATAAATCGGTATCGCACGATTATGAAGATCCAATGAAATGGAGTCACAACAAAGTCGAAGGTAAACTGGAATACACCAGCTTATTGTATATCCCGTCCAAAGCGCCCTTTGATTTATGGAATCGTGATGGTGCAAAAGGCTTAAAGCTCTATGTACAGCGGACATTTATTATGGATGACGCTGAACAGTTTTTACCTGTATATCTACGTTTTGTTAAAGGGGTGATTGATTCCAATGATTTACCTTTAAACGTATCGCGAGAAATTCTTCAGCAAGACGCTACCACCGATAGCATGCGTGGCGCTTTAACCAAGCGTTCGCTAGATATGCTTGAAAAAATGGCTAAAAACAATCCAGAAGATTACGACAAGTTTTGGAAAGCATTTGGTAATGTTTTAAAAGAAGGTCCCGGTGAAGATTTTAACAACCGCGAAAAAATCGCGAAATTATTGCGCTTTTCAACGACGCATAATGACAGCGAAGAGCAAAGCCAATCATTAGAAGATTACGTTTCACGGATGAAAGATGGCCAGGAAAAGATTTACTACGTCGCAGCAGAAAACTTTGTTACCGCGAAAAACAGTCCTTATCTTGAAGTCTTTAAAAAGAAAGGCATTGAAGTCATATTGCTTCACGATCGTATCGATGATTGGTTAATGAGCCATTTGATGGAGTTTGATGGTAAACATCTACAAGACGTTGCCAAAGGTGAACTTGATCTCGGTAAGTTAGATGACGAAGAAGACAAAAAAGAACAAGAGAAAATCACCGAAGAAAACAAGGATTTGGTCGAGCGCGTTAAAACGGTATTAAGTGACGAAGTTGAAACGGTTAGGGTTACTAATCGCCTAACGGATTCTCCCGCCTGTTTGGTTGTAGGTGATCATGATATGGGTGCTCAAATGCGCCGAATTATGGAAGCCGCTGGACAGGATTTACCGCCTAGCAAGCAAATCTTAGAGCTTAACCCTGGGCACCCATTGGTCGCACGATTGGATATAGAGGCCGATGAAGAACGTTTTGCCGACTTAAGTCGTTTGCTTTTCGATCAAGCTGCCTTAGCAGCAGGTGATAGCCTAGATGACCCCGCTAGCTTTGTTGCGCGTCTAAACAAATTGCTGCTGGAATTAAGTAGCTAAGCGCTGTCCAGTTAAGTACAGTTAGGCTTCGGCTTAGCTAGGAAAATCCAAAGCGCGCCAGCAGGTTTACCCGCTGGCGCGCTTTTGTTTATACAATGCTTAGCTAATGGCTCAGTAATGAGTAATGTATTGCTAGACCAAGTAGAGAAACAGCAGGGCGTAAACAGCGGACCAAGACCTATGACTAATCAATATCGCATCGCTGTGCTGGGTGGCGGAAGCTTTGGTACCACGCTAGGCAATATGATGGCGGAAAAAAATCATCAGGTGACTTTATGGCTTCGCAACCAAAGTCGTGCCGATGAAATAAATCAACAGCATAAAAATAGTTATTACCTGCCAGACTTGACGCTTAACGAAAACTTTCGTGCTAGTACTGATCTGCAGGAATCATTACAGAATGTCGATATTGTTTTTGTTGCTGTACCCAGTAGCTCATGCAGAGAAGTGAGCCGGGATCTTAGCCAGTATATTAGTAAAGAGACTTTGGTTATTAGCACCACTAAAGGTATCGAACGGCCACAGTTTAAATTAATGAGCGAAGTGCTGAGAGAAAACTTAGCCGATAATCCTCTAGGTGTTTTAAGCGGGCCGAATCTCGCTAAAGAGATTGCCAACCGTGAAATTACCGCAACGGTTATAGCCAGCGACAGTAGCCGCTTAATTGCTACGGTACAAGATGCGCTGCAAAGCAGTTATTTTAGAGTCTATGGTAGCAACGATGTATACGGCGTTGAACTGAGCGGAGCCTTAAAAAATATCTATGCGATTATTTCCGGCATTGGTGCTGCTATGGAGATGGGTAGTAATACTCGCGCCATGTTAATGACCCGCAGTCTCGCTGAAATGAGTCGCTTTGCGGTGAGTATGGGCGCTAATCCAATGACTTTTCTTGGTCTAGCCGGTGTAGGTGATTTAATTGTGACTTGCTCATCATCGCTATCAAGAAACTATCAAGTCGGGTTTGCTATCGGCAATGGTAAAAGCCTTGAGCAGGCAACCGAAGAGTTAGGGCAGGTCGCCGAAGGGGTCAACACCTTGCGTTTGGTTAAAGAGCAAGCCGATAAACAAGATGTTTATATGCCCTTAGCACAAGGTTTATTTGAGATACTTTTTAATCATGTAGGTGTTGCTGAAATGGTTAGCAAGCTAATGCTCAGCGAACAAAGCGACGACGTTGATTTTCAATTTAATGTGAAATGACCCTTTTATAAAACAACTTAATAAAATTAGTTATGAAAACTATTGCGATTTTAAGGCACGGCGAGGCCGAGCCAAGTAAGCGAAGCGATGCAGAGCGGGCCTTAACCGATAAAGGCATTCTCTACAGTCGTGCTGCAGCCAAAACGTTGCATAAACAGATTGAAGCGCTGGGAGCTTTGGACGCGATTTATCATAGTCCATTTAAAAGAACCACCCAAACTGCCCATACCGTGCTTGCAAGCCTTGAATCCCTAACGTCGAATAAAATCGCAATAGCGCCGGACCCTGCATTGTTAGGCGACAATACACCACAGTCGGTATGTGAATGGCTGGACAAAATACCGCATAAAAACATTTTACTGGTCAGTCACCAGCCTCTAGTGTCGTATTGTCTGGATTGGATGATTGATGCGAATGCCGCTAGCGCAAGCAGCCATTATGCGTTTCATCCTTCATCGTTAGCCTTGCTGCAAACCGAGCACAGCGAACGCGGTTACGCTGAATTATTATCTCTAAATCACCATCCAGCAGTTTAGTTTTATTAGTGCTGGTTTTATTTAAATTTAAATGAGTTAAAAAATAGATTTTAGTTATGCCTTCAAATTCCAATATTAGTGCGCCAGTACTGGAACGAAAGTTTCATGTGAACGATATGATGATTGCCGCCCAGCATTGGGGGATTGGCAATAAAACCAAAATTATTGCGCTACATGGTTGGATGGACAATAGTGCTAGCTTTCAATTTTTGGCACCGCGCTTAACGGACTGTGAGGTCATTGCTATCGATATGGCAGGACACGGCCATAGTGATCATCGCTGCCGACATGGCGCTTATAATATCTGGGATGATCTGCTCGATATCATTGCCATTGCCGATAAAATGAATTGGCCCACTTTTACTCTTCTGGCTCATTCACGGGGTTCATTCGCATCATTATTAATGGCCTCTGCAGTCCCCGAGCGGATAGAAAAGTTAGTGATGCTCGATGGTATATTGACTATTGCTAGCGAACCAAGCGAAGCGCCAAAACAATTGGCTGAGTATTTAAGAGATCAGCGCAATAATTATCAAAAGCCGTCGCGAGTCTATCCAAGTATTGATATTGCTATTGCACGACGGGTTGAGAAGCTAGGCTTAGAAATTGAAGAGTGCAGGCCGTTAATTGAGCGTGCGCTGGAGCCAGCTAAAGCGGGTGGCTGGCAATGGCGACATGATGCACGTATTGCCGGGAGTTCGGCATTTAAGCTAACTGAGCTGCATCAGCAAGCGTTTTTAAAACAAATGAAAACGTCCTCCTTGTTGATTCTGGCGGAAGACGGTTTTGCTAAATGGCCAGAGGTTAAGGTGAAGCTGATCGAACATCCCAATATTCAATTGATGCAACATCCGGGCTGCCATCATTTACATATGCAAGCCGATCAATGTGATAGCATTGCCAAGCATATTGACGATTTTCTCGCCAAACAGATTGAGTAGTTAGGTATCCGGTTTGAATATATTGACTAATAAACGCTATCGTAGAATCAGAACCTTATTATTAGGTTTTGGCGCTTTGCTGGCAATTATTTATGGCTTGATATTTATTTTGGATATGCCAGCGCGAGAAGTATTTCAGCTGCTATTAGCGAGTGTGATTATCGTCGCCGCATTGGCATTAGCCGGCTTTATATTTTCTTTATTATGGTTTTTCTTAGCTAAGTTAATAAGGCGAAAATAGTTTTACCCGGCCAAGCTTTTAACATCTGATCAAAATCTAAAGAACATTACTCAAGCTGCGCTAAACAGTTATTCCACTTCATCCAAGTCAATTTCAACTGACAGCCGTTCGGCAATAGCATCCAGTTCGCGCTCGAGTGTTTCTATATCCATATCGTGATCGCTATGCTGATGATTGTCTAGCAACATTGAGGAATGAAACAAGCTATCACCACTCATAGGCGCGCTGCTTAAATGGGTTTGCATATTGACCACGTTGATGTGGGCTTCAGTCAGCGCATGCGCAACCTCATGAATAATGCCGGGTCTATCGTTGCCAACAATATTCAGCTGCAGCTGTTTGCCGGACGCTTTAGTCGATATCGCGTTCGCTGCTGAATGTTCAGCATTGGCGACGCTAAGCTGGGTAGAAAGACCGCTTTCTTCCAAGCCGGCAAGTTGAGTACGCAAAGTCTCTACATTTTCAGTCGCTATCGCTATGCGTACAATGCCAGCAAAATGTCCAGCAAGTTGTGCCATACTGCTTTCAAGCCAGTTGCCGCCGCATTCACTAATTGACTTGGCCAATAATTTCACCAAACCGGTCTTGTCGGGACCAATAAAACTACAGATAATTGTTGTATTCATGGGCGCTAATTCCTTATGTTTGCTAAGCTAGCGGTTTTTAGGAAGCTGAATCATAAAGTGTTAAAATAATTATAGAATCCTTTGCAGGTAATTAATATGACAGACGGCTATTTTCCTGATGAGGAAAGCGCAGAACCGCTAATCATCCCCTACCAGCAATTATCAGCGGACGCATTAAGCGGCGTAATTGAAGAGTATATTACCCGTGAAGGGACGGATTACGGTTTGATTGAAAAAGCCGTTGATACCCAAATAGCAGCGGCCAAAAAACAATTAGAAGACGGTAAAGTGCTTATTGTATTTGATCCGGTCAGCGAGAGCTGCCAAATGATTGAAGCGCAAATGCTGGAATCATATGCTAAGCCATAGATCGCCGTAATACTGGTTAGGAAATGCGAGCATTAGGAACATAGCCATATTTGAATTAGGATTATTAAGCAGTGAGTGAAAATTTTGACCCGCAGTCGCTAAGCGATACCGACTATCGTGTACTGGATGCCAAGGACTTACTCTGTCCAGAGCCGGTTATGATGCTGCATAATGCGATTCGCGAAATGAACAGCGGCGATATTATTAAGGTCTGCGCCACCGATCCTTCAACAGAAAGAGATATATTGCGCTTTTGCGATTTTTTAAAACACCCATTATTACATTGGCAGCTAGATGCCGGTGAATATACCTATTGGATAAAAAAGAAATAAAAAGGCCAGCGATTAAGCTGGCTTTTTTATTTCATACTAGCGATTTAAAAAAATCATTTAGCTAAGAGTTTTTCAATAGCCGCCATGGTTTCAGGATTGCGGACACGAATTTGCTCGGCAATATCGCGCTGAAAATAACAACGAAAATGCGTATTACTGGTTGCGACATAAAGACAGTCATCACCAGGTACAACCGGCGTTTTATCGATTAAATCTTCGTCAACCAACATGCCATGCAATTCGCCAAACTCATCCAAAACCCAGCTAACAACGGGCGTCAGCGTTAAGGCTTGGGCATCATCGTTAACCAATAAAGCATGAGTGCCGATAAGATCCGGTATTTCCTGTACGACGGTAACGTCTTCCAGCTCGATCTCAATAGACTTGTCGTTTTCAGTGGAGACAAAGTCGCATCCATTATCAGTGCTTTTAACTTCTCTCAGTGGAGAGTTAATAAATACTGGCACTTCGTCCTTAACCACCGCTGGCTTTTTGCTAAGCGTAGCGATCGAATTAGCTTCTGAAGTTTCGGTCTCTTCAGTCGGCTTTGGCACTAGCGGTTCAGCATAGCGCATTGCGGTGGCTAACTGCGCTACAATCGCTTCCGGTGCGTCATAGAAAATCGTATCACTATCCTGCAAATAATAACCTTCCCAGCTAACATCCAGCTGTTGATCGATAGTGGTACAGTCAGTGACCTCGTTGATCCAAGGAACCAGCCCAACAACTTCGCCATCAGCGCGCAAGCCCCAACATAAAATAGGCACTGCGATTAAACGCTCGGGATTATTCGGGCTGGCATAAAGCATTTTAATGCTAGAATTCTCGGGGTAGGTTTGCACAATCGAATGACTAGCTTGTTCGGCAATAGAAAGACCGGTGAACAAATTAATCACGTTATTATTGTCTAGTTGTAAAGTAGAATCAGACTGCATCATTGACATACCCCTATCTTAACGCCAGAGTGCAGTTTTTATGGACGGTACGAAGACCGACAGGGTGCACTCAATTTGCTAACTTTTAATTACAGGACTATCGAAACGTTTTCTATTTAAAACTTGTTGTTTACAGCCGAACAAATTTGCTTTTCGGTGAAAGCTAACAACAAGTCTAGCTATATAGATTGTCTATGTTTGCCCGCCTTAATTTTGTAATGTATTTGGCGGACGTATAATTTGGATTGTATTAGCAGCGCGGCAAGCTCGAGAGTGAATTAAAATAAGCGCTTAGACCGCTGCATAATTAAAGTATAGTCGCTCAGAAATGCTTGCAAGCCTTTAGCCCGCTTTTTTTGTAAAATCGTAATATGCCTTAGAAGGCTTACATAAGATACTGATTTAATTAGGATTAAGCATTGTATTTGTATACAAAAAAAATTGATTTACCTACCTTACAGCATAGTAAATCGCATATCGCAGATTATTCGCCGCTAAGCCGATTCGTTATTGCTGGCGAGAACAATCCTGTTGGCAATGAATAAAGCTGCGCTTGAGCACAATTCTGCCGACATTGAGCGCTTATTTTCTGAAGCGTTTTATCGTCAATATCAAACGCGTTTATGCGGTGGTGCTAGTGAGCCGCTTTATACTGCTGCTGAAACCGAAACTAATCCTACCAGAGAAAGTAAGATCTTTTATCGCTTAGATTACTTTGCCAGCGCTTTGCATGAGGTTTCTCATTGGTGTATTGCTGGCAAGCAGCGGCGAACGCTTGATGACTTTGGTTATTGGTATTTACCTGATGATAGAAATGCCAATCAACAAGAAGATTTTCAACGGGTAGAAAAGAAACCACAGGCATTGGAAATGTTATTTTCTATAGCCGCTAACTATCCATTTCAAGTTAGTCTTGATAACTTGAGCCAATCAGAAAATGATTTACCGGCTTTTCGAGATGCTGTGACACAACAGGCAACGGAATACTGCAGTAAAGGTTTACCTGAAAGGGCAGCGGTCTTTTTCCAAACACTGGCTGATTATTATAATGGACCAAGCTTAGCACTAGCCACTGACGCTATATCCAAACAAACTAATCCTAATAAAATACTAGCTACTTAAAACCATGACAAAAAAACTTACCATACTGGCTGATGAAAATATTCCTGATTTGCAAAGCTTTTGCGGCAACTGGGCTGACATTACTTTGATGCCGGGCAGGGAGATTAGCGCAAAGCATTTATCGAATATCGATATTTTATTTGTTCGCTCGGTCACACAGGTAAATGCGGCGTTGGTTGGCAGCAGTAATCTACGCTTTGTGGCCAGCGCAACAATAGGTCTTGATCATATTGATAAGTGTTATTTAAAACAGCAAAATATCGGTTTTGCCTATGCACCCGGCTGCAATGCCAATGCGGTTGTCGATTATGTTATGGCAAGTATCTTTCACCATTATTCTAATGAGTT
>CAJQQO010000004.1 GCA_905480475.1 uncultured Pseudomonadales bacterium
ATCGGTTTTAAAACCGGAGATATTGCCACCGCTTGCTGAAAATTCGGCAACTACTGCATCCAGTGCCGATTGCTCCACATCAGCAATAACAACGCTGGCACCTTCGCCTAACAAAGCTCGTACAATCGATTTACCGATACCACTAGCACCACCGGTCACTACCGCAATTTTATTGTTAAAACTTTCCATTATTTTTACCTATTGAATATTGGCCATCAGTTAGCCGACATAATAGCGTTAAGTGGGCGAAATTCAGATTACCGAAAGGCAAACTGAACGCCATATAGCTTTATTACAGAATTAAAATAGATGGGAGTGCTGGAGGCAGTATGTCGGTAACGCGAAAAAATTATCGACTTTTCCTTTTCGCTTTACCGGATGCTTTTGCTGATGGCTTTGCTGGTTTTATCGATGGGTCTTTTTTACCGCGCCTAGGTTTAGCACTTAATCCATCATCCAACCAAACTTCGTCGGCTTTGGGTTTATTATTTAATCCGGCCAACTCAACCAAACTGTCTATTTGCATTTGATTGAGCTCGGTATATTTACCCGCTTTTAACGAAGAAGGAATAAACACATTACCAAAGCGGACACGCTTAAGACGACTAACCTGAATCCCTTGCGACTCCCATAGTCTTCGCACTTCGCGGTTTTTACCTTCCATTAGCACCACGTAAAACCAACTATTAGCGCCGGTTGCATTACGGCCCGGCTGAATATCAGTAAAGCGCGCCATACCATCTTCAAGCAAGACACCGTCACGTAAGGTGCGCATCACTTCTTCATCAACGTCGCCTTTTACACGCACCGCATATTCGCGATCAATTTCATTAGAGGGGTGCATTAAGGCATTGGCTAGATCACCATCATTGGTAAATAACAATAAACCACTAGTATTCATATCCAATCGGCCGACCGCTATCCAGCGCTCACCGCGCTTAACCGGCAAGCGATCAAAAACGGTTTTACGCCCTTCGGTATCGGAGCGGGTAGACACTTCACCTTCGGGCTTGTTATAGATAATAACGCGGCGCTCGGTTTTGTTTGCGCCAAGACGCAAACGTTTACCGTCGAGCTCTACATTATCTGCAGCCCCTACTTTAACGCCAAGCTGGGCCACCTCGCCGTTAACAACAATACGACCAGCTTCTATCCATCGTTCGATTTCCCGGCGCGAACCAAGACCTTCGGACGCAAGCACTTTTTGCAGACGCTCACTCATATTAATAATTAACTTTTTTATCAGATTAAAGAAGGTACAAACGCAGTAACTAAATTCAATTTAGCGACTGCGTTTGCTTAATTGGAAATAGTTAAAGTTTTAATTCGCCAGCGCTATTACTTGACGCTTGCATTTCAGTTTGTTCTTGCTCTTCATCTAGCTCGCTTTGATGACGTTGCTTGCTATCACTAATTTCGTCTTCAACCAGCTCATCATCAATCCAGCTTTCAAATGCCGCGATTTCTTCATTTGGCTCGGAGCGAGTTTGCTCAATAACGCTGTGTTCGGAACCACTGTCTTCGACGACATTTTCTTCAAGTGCGTTTTCTTCGTAAGAGCTTTCTTCTGGGACACTTTCATCAAGGGCACTTTCATCAAGGACGTTATCTTCGACAATAGTATCTTCATCAGGCTCTATCGCTTCAGTCAGTTCAGCCACTACTTCACGATTTTCTTCACTAGCTTCTGAATCCCGCCCTTCATCAATACTCTCATCATTTGCCGATTCAGTCGCTTCAACAGGCAGTTCGATATTGAGTTCGCGGCTAATAGTGCTTAAATCGCGAATCTCAGAAAGAGTTGGCAATTGATCCAAACTTTTAAGATTAAAATAATCCAAAAACTGTCGCGTGGTTGCGTAAATAGCCGGGCGTCCCGGTGCATCACGATGGCCTACCGATTTAATCCACTCGCGTTCCAACAGGGTTTTAACAATCTGGGTACTTACCGCCACACCACGAATCTCTTCAATTTCACCACGAGTAATTGGCTGGCGATAAGCGACTAAAGATAAAGTCTCTAACAAAGCGCGGGAGTAACGTGGCGCGCGCTCTTGCCAAAGTTTGCTTATCCAACGCGAAAGATCTTGTTTAACCTGATAACGGTAACCGCTGGCAACTCGCTTAAGTTCATAACCGCGCGACTCACAATCTTCGCCCAGCTCTTCAATTGCCTGATCGACCAATTCATCTTTCGGCACTTCAAGATCATCAAATAGCGCAGTTAAATCGCGACGCTGTAGCGGCCGATCGGCAGCCATTAGCGCGGCTTCAAAAATGCGTTTGACCAGTTGCAGATCTTCTATTTTCATCGTATTAAACTACTCTATTTTAAACTACGCGGGATAAAAACACGCTTTGTAATCCGATATCTAAATATCAATAAAACTTTTGCTGTTATCAACTCACTATAAAAATTAAGCCGCGCCATCTCTAGCGTTTTCTATAACACTTTCCATATCGTCTTCATCGATATCATCAAGACCCATCTCATCCTCAGGGATTTCCTCTTGGCTACCGGCGACTTTTACGCGAACATGAATAGGTGCAAACGGCTCAGTCTGAACAATTTCAATCAGCGACTCTTTGATTAATTCCATAATCGCCAAAAAGGTAACCACCACACCCGAACGGCCTTCGGAGGGTGAAAAGAAAGCGATAAAAGATACAA
>CAJQQO010000005.1 GCA_905480475.1 uncultured Pseudomonadales bacterium
TATGATTTAGTTTCACGCCTCGGGCTAGGGTCAAAATCCAAGCACTCTATTAGCCTATTTTCGGGCGGGGCTTTTCAGTCACCAGTTTAGTCGGTGTAAATCACTCCTGCAGCTTAACTGCAATATTTACCAATGCCCCCTTTTTAAGCAAAGGCTTTCCCGCATCACTGCTGCCCCTGTCTGCATATCAATCATCGCAAGCTTTTTTAGCCCCTCGCCTTAACCCAGCTTTGCATTTTGCAAAGCTATCATATAAGCCATTGATTTATATCGAGATAAAATATTGGCCCAGTTATTGCTCAATAAACAATCAGCAGCGGTAGGTTTTGTGCAATACGCGAAACCTAGCGTTTTAGCAGTCTTACTAGGTACGGGATAAATTTTCGCGCAGTTATCAGCCAAACAGATAGGCTAAATAATAGACAATAAAGATTTATCAGCATCGAGCAGCTGCAATGACCGAACAATAAACACAACGAATTTATCGAATAAAATTAAGAGGCAAAGATCATGAAGATAATTAATTACAGCGCCATCTGTTTCGCCGCGCTGCTAAGCACTGCAGTCAATGCCGGCTTAATTGTAAATTCTATTGATATGGAAGTACGAAATAGTATCGGTTTTACTTACAACGGTGGTTTAACCGCTGGTGAACTTGAAAACCAATTTATTAGTGGCGGCGATCAAGTCTGCTCCGTGAGTCTTGATTCTATCGATCGTGTCGGTAGTCGACAAAATTGCAGCGGCCCTAAACGAAATTTCGCAACACGCTTTACGATTGACCTTGTTGCCGACGCTAGCACCACTATCCAATTTGGCCCCGACTGGGGATTAGGTGGCGCATTTTATAGTAACACCGCAAGCGCCGACTTTGTTGGAAATAAATGGTGGAGATACAACTGGGATAGCAAATCGGTTTTTGAAGTTAATGTTGATAAAGGCTCAAGCGTGATTAACTTTATTGGCTGGGAAGGCTGCTGTGCCGGTGCAAACTCGGCACGTTTTAGTAACGATGATGGCGAAAACTGGCAAACCCTTGCAGTGACTCCTGCGGTTGTGCCAGAACCTGCTGCGTTAATTTTACTTGGACTTGGCATGCTTAGTATTAGTCTAACCGGAAGAAAAAAGATTTAAGTAATACTATTTAAAAGCGATAAAAAAAGCCGCAGTTGTTGCGGCTTTTTTTATCGCTATGAGTTTTACAAACGTAACTTTTAAAACGCTAATTTAAACACTTACTATGCGATTAAAAGTATTGGTACTGTTCTTCTTTAATCAAGCGTTTCTGCTCTGCCGGCGCATAACCAACAGGGCTAACGAAAGGCTGTAACTGCTGTTGATCAAGGCTATTCTTGCGCATCCAGACTTCACACACTTTAATATCCACTACATTAAACGCCGATAATTTAGCGGCCAAATCAACCAGCTTTTTATTCTGACTATATTGGTTTTTAAATAAAACGCGCGCCTCATCACCATGTAATAGAAAAACTACTGGCGCGGAATGCCCTGCCTCGAAATCACCTTTATCTAATAACATTTCGGCACGCAGTAATATTTTGATTAACTCTTGCGGGCTATGCACTCTGATATCAGCTAAGTAATTTTTTTCTATTATGGGTTTTTCTGCGACTTCAAGTAATTGCTGCTTATTAGCGTCGCGCTTAAAGTTTTCAGCGCTGTTGGTGATAATTGCCTGAGTTTCTTTTGCAGCGCTTTCTCTTGCAGTAGTGTCCAATGCAGTCGATTGCGCAGGCGGATTCGACATCGCATTAACCGACATCGTTAGCGCCAAACACAGTAATACCGATGCTACGAGCAGACTAAGACTTAGCCCATTGAAGTGCTTGGCTTGATTAATCAACATAGGAATTAAATTAGACAGAAAAAGACGAACCGCAACCGCAGGTAGAATCGGCATTGGGGTTATCAACAATAAAGCGCGAACCTTCCAGCCCTTCGGTGTAATCGACACTACCGCCCACCAAGTACTGGTAACTCATGGAATCCACCACCAGACTCACACCACTGTTATCAATAATGGCGTCGTCGTCTGCGACTAACTCGTCAAAGGTAAAACCATACTGAAATCCAGCGCAACCACCACCAGTCACAAACACGCGCAGTTTTAAATCGTCATTACCCTCTTCATCAACAAGGGTTTTGACTTTGAGGGCCGCGCGATCGGTAAATACCAAAGTGGCGGGATTTGAAGCTGCTGCACTACTCATGACACTAATATCCAATATTTCCAAGTACGGTTAAACACGACCGGTTCAAACAAAAAGCACTAGGCTCTGACCGACATATGACGGAGGATGAACAAGCCTGACTTAATTAGGCTCAAGTTTATTAGACCCTAATTTGAAAAAAAGTGCTTAAACCGGCAGGACAGACTATCAGTCATTCGAGCCCGAATCAACGCACTAAGCAATAACCTTATTAGAATCAACAGCTTGGTCATTTTCAGAATCCGCAGATTGAACCGATTCAGCGCTTTGCGGGCTGTACATCAAGCCACCGTTCACCTGCGCACCTTTTACCATCTCAATAATCTTGTAGTGAACATCGCCATGCACTACAGCATTAGCGGCCATCTCAACCCGTTTGGATGAATACACATTACCTTCGATACTGCTATTTACAATCACCACCGGTGCGCAGACATCGCCATGCACCTCACCACTATTTTGAATTCGAACCTGCGAAACTTCGCAACCCGGCTCGGCAACAATATTGCCACGGACAATACCTTCGACTTCTAGACAGCCGGAAAACTCGATCTGACCACTAATTTGCGTACCACTTGCTATCAGGGTGGTATTGTCACCGTTGATCACGGTGGATTTGGTTTTGCTGCCGAACATTAGCTCGCTCCCATTAGGTCTTGCCAATTAAACGTTTTTTCTATTTGTTGTGCAGATTTACCTGTCGATTTAACAGCAACAACGACACTCACAGGCGTGATATCGTCAGGTAATTTAAAAGAACCTTCTATCGTTTGAAAAAAACGAAATCGCAACTTAGCGGGTAAGCTGCCTGCGTAGTCAGGCAAATCCGCTAGCGACATACTTTGCAATTTTACTGTGTCAGTCACAAGCTTATCAGAGTCGGCCGCGTTATCTTCATTATCTGTCACTGCAAGATCAGCACTAACACTTGAACCCTGTTGCGCAAGTAAAGTGATGGCCAAATTGCCTTTAATCACCTGATTTTTACCGCCGGCCTGCGTCACCAAAGCACTGTATTGATAGCGCTGCGTTTGATTATCAAAGGACAATTTAAAGGCGTACAAACTTAAACCTTTATCCAATTCATCCGGCGCCATTAAGCGGCGATAAAACTCTACATCACTTTCTAAATCGGCCACCTCATTACGATAGGCCAATAATGCCTGCCTAACATCCTCAGCCGCTAGTCTATCAATCTCGGCTGACTTTTCTGCCCGTACCGCTCGCTGCTGCGCTTTGCGTTGCGATTCGCGCAAGCTAATAAGCTCGTCACTCATCTCCACATTTTGCGCTTTAGCTGTCACCGCATCACCTATACCGATAAGATAACCGACATAAGCACTTAGCCAGAAAATGCCTAACAAAAAAACTATGGTGCATATAGCCGCCAGTCGTAGTTTAGGCGTAAGCCGCAGAACTATCATTCGCCCCTTGCTCATACCCAATCAGCCCGCAGCGATTTATTTAATCGCATGGCAAAAAGTACAGCAGCAGATACAAAACAACACTCGCAGAAAAATCGCATTAATTTATCAAGTCCTAAGGTATTAACGCGATATCGCGCAGACCCAGCGTTTCATCAATGCCATACATAATATTCATTGCCTGCACCGCCTGCCCTGCTGCACCTTTAGTAAGATTGTCTTCAACCACCATAATCACCAATCTATCTGAGGCTGGCACCGGCTGAATACTAATACGACATTGGTTACTGCCTTGAACACTGCGCGTTTCGGGATAAACACCTTGCGGTAGCACATCGACAAACGGCTCATGCTGGTAGCGCTGCTCAAACACGGCCTGAAAATCAGTCTGCATATCTTTGGGTTTGCAATATAAGGTAGCGTGGATACCCCTAATAATCGGTAGCAAATGCGGCACAAAGGTTAAATTGACTTTGGATTTGGCCGCCGCGTTTAGCCCTTGTTCAATTTCAGGCAAATGGCGATGCCCTGCAACCGCGTAGGCTTTAAAGTTATCACCCACCTCGGTATAGAGATTGGCCACCTTGGCTTGCCTACCTGCACCGCTTACGCCCGATGCGGCGTTAGCAATCAAATCATCGGTATCAATCAAATCATTCTCTAATAGTGGCAAAAAGCCTAACTGTACCGATGTGGGGTAACAACCGGGGCAAGCTAATAGCTTCGCGTCACGAATAAGCTCACGATTAACCTCCGGCAATCCATACACGGCATCGGCAACTAAATCAGGGCAGGCATGCTTAACGCCATACCACTGCTCCCATTCGGGTATATCCTGCAAACGAAAATCAGCAGATAAATCGATAACTCTAACGTCTTTGGCCAGCAATTCACGCATCATATGCATGGAGACTGCATGCGGCGTAGCAAAATAAACAACATCGCAGGCAGTAGCTAACTGGGCGGCATCTGGCGCGGTAAAGGCCAGATCACATATACCACGCAAATTTGGCCAGTAATCGGCCAAGGCAACGCCCACCTCGGCTCGAGACGTCACCATTGCCAGCTCCACTTCAGGATGACGAAGCAACAGCCTTAATAGCTCGGAACCGGTATATCCGGTCGCGCCAATCACGCCGACTCGTATGGATTGCTTATTTGTTGCCACTTTTATTCTTTCGCCCCGTTTTCTATACTGCTTTTAATGCGCTTTTCACGCTAGCTACGTGCTGCATATACGCTAGATTGGCGTACTGACCACTATAGCTAATGTTAGAGCGTGAATGATAAGATCCCTAACGCTAAAACAAAAGTGTATTCTTTGCATTAGCATGACAACAAAGTTGCAATTGCATAAGCTGCAAAGCGCTATGGGTGAATATCCTTTGTCCAAACAGCCCGTAGCCATTGTGACAAATGCAAGACTCAAACAAAATGAGAACTAACCGGATCAGACTGAAAGCGTAAACCGATGCTGTGGATTAGAGCCCTACATATTATTTTTGTGATTTGCTGGTTTGCCGGCATCTTTTACCTGCCTCGGCTATTTGTCTATCACGCCATGAATGAGAATAGCGATACCCGCGCGCAGCTATTGGTTATGGAGCAAAAACTTTATCGCTTTATTACTCCGTTTGCCTTTTTAGCCATCGGTTTTGGTATTTGGCTCGCTAGCTTTAACTATCAATACTATCTGGCACAACCTTGGTTTTGGTGCAAGATCGCTTTTGTATTCGCGCTAGCGGCTTATCATTTCCAATGTGGGCGTTATATCAAACGTTTTGTTGCTGGCGAACAGCCGCGCCCACATACCTTCTATCGATGGTTTAATGAAGCACCGGTCATCGCCTTGTTTGCCATTGTTATTCTTGTTGTCGTTAAACCGTTCAGCCAATAAAATTGCATTAATCCATCTAGCAAAACCTTTTGAGCAAAAATCGCATGGCGCAAGCAAGCAATACAAAAGGCAAGAACAGCCCTCCGATGATATCCACTACCGCAGTGGCCAAACATTTTGATTTACCTGCCAAAACGCTATTTACTTTTTTAACCGAAAGATCATGGATAGATAGAGTTGATAATCACTGGCGTCTAACCGGCAAAGGTGAGTTTGAAGGCGGCGAATATATTAATAGCAAAAAGTACGGCGAATATATTGGCTGGCCAAAAGACATTATTGAGCACAATATTTTTCAAGAACTTATTGATGTACCGGTATCTATTAACGCTCTGGGTGCGCGCTTTAATATCGGCCCTCACCGCTTTAACGCCCTGTTAGCTGAACTAGGCTGGCAAAAACGTTTTCATAAAGGTTGGACAATTACCCCGGCGGGTAAAAAACAAGGCGGTATAGAAAAGGAAGATAGCGATTCCGGCGTACCCTATACAGTATGGGCCAGAAGCGTTTTGGAAAACCCCAGCTTGCAATCAGTATTAGAGCAAATAACCTTAACGCCTTTTGACCAAGTACAAGCGGATAAAAAACCTGTCAAAGAAAGTCGTAGTTCTCAAAAGTCTTTGGATTTTCCTGATGATATTGCACTACCGGAAAGTAGCCGTGATGGACACAAAACCACTAGCAGAGAACATCATGCCGTCTGCAACTGGCTTTATCTAATGAATGTTGTTCACGCCTATGACTGGCCACTAGCGCAAGATAAACTAGGCGCTTGTGACTTTTATTTACCGGCGGCTCACTTACACCTGGAGTGCTGGTTAGAAAAAGAAGATGCCAAAGCTATGCGCCAAAAACTCGCACGCGTTGAATACTACAAGAAAGAGAAACTCGCATTTATAGAATTAAATAGCGAGCAGTTAAGCGAACTGGATTCAGTATTGCCAAGAATGTTACTTAAACACGGTATTACTGTTTATTAGCGCCATATCCACTTTCGCCCCACCCATTAGCAAAAGCGTTATGGACAAACAATTACTTCGCTAAGCCTTCAATAACTTCGACGATTCTTTGCGCCGCATTGCCATCACCATAAGGGTTGTGCGCCTTAGACATTGTTTGATAAACCTGATCATCTAGCATCACTTCCTCAACATGCTTAACAATCGCTTGCCGATCTGTGCCTACCAATCGCACTGTACCCGCCTCTACCGCTTCGGGACGCTCGGTGACGCTACGCATCACCAATACCGGCTTACCCAGCGATGGCGCTTCTTCTTGAATACCACCGGAGTCAGTTAGGATTAGGGACGAGCGGTTCATCAACCAAGTAAAGGGTAAATAATCTTGCGGATCAATTAGTGAAACGTTTTCAAGGCCAGATAAAATTTCAAACACCGGCTGTTGAACGTTAGGATTTAAATGCACAGGGTAGACAAACTCCCAATCGCTATGAGCCTCGGCTAAGTCTTTTATCGCTGAACATAAATCCACAAAACCCTGACCAAAGTTCTCACGACGATGACCGGTAATCAAAACCAGCTTACGATCGGTACCATCAAGTCGTTCAAAAACCTTGCTACCCACGGCATCACGCCAAACGGCATCATCATATTTTGCCAAACGGGCTTTAACCCATAGCAAGGCATCGATAACCGTATTACCGGTTACCGTAATGCTGCTATCACTAGTATTTTCTTGTAATAAATTTGCCCGTGACAATTCCGTAGGCGCAAAATGCAGACGAGCAAGTCGGCCAACAAGACTTCGATTGGCCTCTTCGGGAAATGGCGCTAGCATATCGCCTGTGCGCAAACCGGCCTCCACATGGCCTACGGCTATTTGCTTATAAAACGCAGCAAGACTGACCGCAAAACAGGTGGTGGTATCGCCGTGCACTAGAACCAGATCAGGTTGACAATCATCAAGTACGTCTCTTAAACCCAAAAGAATACGCGACGTAATATCAAATAAATCCTGATTTGGCCGCATAAGATCCAAATCATAATCGGGGCTAATTTCAAACAGCGCCAAAACTTGATCAAGCATCTGCCGATGCTGTGCCGTCACACAAACGCGGCTTTCAAATTGGGTGCTGGCTTTAAGTGCCAGCACCACTGGTGCCATTTTTATTGCTTCAGGACGAGTGCCAAATACACTAAGAACTTTATAGGCCATTAAATTACAACTATTGAATTTCGGCTAAGGTTGCTTCTGCAATATCGAAACCGGTGTAACGGGCTTCTTTATTTTCAACCGCAAGTGCAAGATGCGTTTTGGCATTATCCATATCGCCTAATTTATAAAACGCCATACCCAAATGATATTGTAACAATCCTGAGCTACCCACTTGGTCAACCGCCGCTTGCAAATACGTTACCGCGCGCTCGTATTCACCTGTGAGATAAAAAACCCAACCAACGGTATCGAGATAGGCGGGATTTTCGGAGTCTTGTAAATCGGCAATTAAGGCGCGCGCTTTTTTAACATTTTCTGGCGAGTTCAAATACTCAGCGTATAACATCGCTAAGTTATTTTTAGCCGGTAAGGAGGCTGCGTTTTCATCAATCATTGCCAAATAGATATCGCGCGACTGATTGTATTCCTTAATTTGGTAATAGAAGTTGGCTAACTCAAAGGCCAAATCCTGATTATTACTGGCATCAATTCCTCGTTTTAATACCGTACTCACACCTTCTCTATCACCTTGCGCCGCATAGACTTTGGCTAACTGACGATAAGTCACAACCTGCTGGTCATTAATCGCCAAGGCATTCTCGAATTCAACAATCGCTTTATCCAGCTTATTATCCTGCCCATATAAAGAACCTAGAATATGGCGACAATGCGCTTGATCAGGATAGCTATCACAATGCTTGTTCACGTAGTCAATCGCCTCGGCACGTTTACCATTTTGCGCCAAGGTGGTTGCTAAAGATGTCAGCGACTCTACCGCTTTTGGCTCAGCCTTAACCGATGCCTTTAGATTGACAATAGCCGCATCCGAATCATCCAAACGCGCATCCAAGCCCGCTTGCAGAAAATAGCCCAAGGCTTTGGAATCTTCCGAATCAACTAATCGTTGTGCAAATGCGCGAGCGGTTTCCCAATCTTCTTTTAACACCAATAAGCGAACCAAATTGGTAACCAAGGCACCGTTATTAGCATCAAGCTCCAAGGCCTGACGGATATAACCTTCGGCCTCTTGATACTGCTCGGCTTGAATCGCTAAACGCGCCGCACTTGCAAGCACTTGCAAATCAGGCTTTTCAATACTCATCAACTTCTTGTAGTTATCTAAGGCTAAACCCTCACTACCTTCACGCTCTTGAGCACCGGCTAATAACTTTAATGCAATGGCGGATTCAGGATCATTTTTTAATACCACTCGCAAATCGCCAATGCCATCTTTAACTTTATTCTCAGACAAGCTCAAACGCGCGCGAGTCAATAATGCAACGGTGTTTTCAGGTTCAATATCAAAAATCTCATCCAACAAAGCTTTAGCTGTATCAAACTTTTGATCATTCAAATAAATACCGACCAGTAAGTTTCTAGCCTCTATAGAACCAACACTGCGAGGGTCTCTATCAACCGTTTGCCTAAGTGCCACAGCAGCCTCTTCGGTATCACCGGTAAATAAGTGTAACTGTGCCAAACCAATCGACAGCTTGCTTTCATCTGGATCATCTTTTAAATATTTATTAACTTCTTCAACGGCTTTGTCTTTAGATACTTGCTGGAGAAGAAATGATACGACTGATAATTTAGCGTCAATATCCTCCGGATTATTTTTTGCATAATCACGCAAGGCGCTTTCGGCCAAATCCAATTTAGATTCACGAATATAATATTTTGCTAAGGTTGATGCGTAACGACGATCTTCCGGAAAGGTTTTTGTTAAACCGACTAACTCTTGCTCTACCGCATCTTTGCGCCCCATGGTTTCCAATAAAGAAATCTTCATAGAGACAAGGCGTGATTCTTCAGGATTCGCAAGCTGGGCTTGCTCAAGAAGTTTTAGACCTTCTTCAGGCATTTTGGCATTGTAATTTTTTTGCACTAAAACACCGACCGCCTCAATAATGCCGGCATCAATTGCCAAGGCCTCTATCGCGATGGCCTCACCCTTTTCAATTTCGCCCAACCCAACCAAAGACAAAGCTTTATAACCCATGGCTTGAGCATTCTTAGGCTCAAGCGCTAACACCTTATTAGCATGCTCAATTGTTTTGTCATGATCTTTGACGGCTAAATAGATTTTCGACATGGACATATGCGCATCAATGTTATCCGGCTCGGCATCAATAACGGATAGAAACATGCCATAGGCTTTTCTAATATCCCCATCATTAAAACTAATCTCACCTAGCAACTGCCTAGCTTGAGCGTTTTTCGGGTTGATTTGCAAAACGTTGCTTGCCTCTATACGCGCCTTGACATACTTCTCTTCCTCAAAAAACGTCTTAGCACGCTCAAGATATTTTTCTTGCCGATCTTCACCTTCACCGCAGGCAGACACAAATCCCAATAACACAAGGATCGACAATAAATTGATCAGTCTTCGATTTAACATTTCTCATATACCCTAATTTATTTGTAATTTCTCTAACCCGGCTATTAAACATAACATTGCAAGCTTACGCTAGAACCGTTTTAAACTTACCAAGTACACCAAACAACTAATACATCAACTAACTTAACTAACAAAAAACCGTCATCAATTCAGCGATCTAGAATATCGCATGCGCACCGATTACCGCAAAAGAGGCCAACGCAAATGACATTGACACGACAATTTTTTTGGAGCGACCAATAATATATTCTGCTGCATAAAGCAAAATGGCCAATCGAATAATGGCGCCAATAATTTCATTTCCATTATCAAAACCAATAACCAACAAGGGTGCAGCCATTAAAATCAGTAATACCAAAATATCCTGATTATCCAACCTAAACAACTCACGCCGAGTCATCCGAATCGACAGCACCAACAGTATCACCAACACTGCTAGCATAAGATCCACTATACCTTGACTTTCACCCCAGCTAAGGCGATTTAAATCAACTTGATAGCTGGCGCAAAAAACCGCGCAAACACTCACCGAATATAGTACCAAGCGCGCGTATAACCGGCTGGATGCCAGCCACTTCCACAGCAATAAGGTGGCTGCAATAATCGCAATTGAAAAACCACCCAACCATTGGTCAGAATAATCTGACATTACCACCCAAACCAACCAGATTGCACCCAGCATAAATTGAATAGTGGTGCCGCCGTTATAATAAACCCAAGCTAACTTTCTAAGCCATAGGTTGCGCCTTTCGGATTTTTTTAAGCGCGCTTCGCGCCGCTGCCGAGCAAACGCCGAATGTTTTAAAAAACCGATAAACCCTAAAGTACTCACACAAAACAGTAAATAGGATAATAAAACAATGGCATCGCTTTGAAAGCGCACTAAATAAGCCATAGCTAATAATGCAAAATTCAGCACATATAAGGCCGACACTGACTGGTAATGTAACAATCCTAAATGCAGAAATTGATGATGTATATGCCGCTTATCCGGATGAAAAGGTGACTGACCATCCCGAATACGCAACATAATAACGGCTAGGGTATCGAGTATAGGTAGGCCCACCACCACCACTGCTAACAAAGGGCTAACAGCAGAACTGGACGATTGGGTTGCTAATATTGCCAGACACGCCGTCACATAACCTAAAAACTGACTGCCTGAGTCTCCCATAAACACCGTGGCCGGATGGGTATTGAAACGCAAGAAACCCATTAAGCCACCCATGGTCGCTACCGCAACCAATGCTAATGAAAGCTCACCAGCGATATAACTAAGATAAGCAATAAAACTCAGACTCAGTAAAGACGAACCCGCAGCCAAACCATCGAGACCATCACTTAAATTAACTGCATTGGTTACGCCAAGAATAAACAGCGCCATTAACGGATAACTTAACCAAGGCACTAAATCACCCAAACCTAAAAACGGGGTTTTAGTCACCTCAACATTGCCAAACAAAAACACCAGAACGCCAACAATCTGGCCAAAGAATTTCCACTTGTAATCTAAATCATGGCGGTCATCTAAAAAACCAAAGATGGCAATAATCAATGCGCCAATAAAAAATCCTGACAACTCGGAAGCATCACTTAACCAAAACAATGTCGGTACAAATACGGCGACAGCGATAGCTAAACCGCCACAACGCGGAATCGGATCAACGTGGATCTTTCTATCACCATCGGGTTGATCAACAAGGCCTAACACTCCGGCATAGCGGATCGCCACCGGCACAAGTGCGGTGCTGAGAAAAAGCGCTAGCGCAAAGCTAATTGCAATTTCCACAGTATTAGAGGCCCATCATCTTTTTCAGCATCTTTTTCAACTTTGCGTTCTGAATCGTTGTAATTATTATTCGGGTATATATTTTGGCAGCGTCGGATAAAACGCCGACATAAACTCAACCAAACGCTGATCCGCCACAGCAACATCA
This sequence comes from uncultured Pseudomonadales bacterium, assembly GCA_905480475.1. Taxonomy (GTDB): domain Bacteria; phylum Pseudomonadota; class Gammaproteobacteria; order Pseudomonadales; family UBA7434; genus UBA7434. The sequence goes on from CAJQQO010000005.1 coordinate 12,063, forward strand.
GTACCTTCTGGCACATAAGTGACCAAACGTACTAAGGCACCATCAGTTCGTTGCCGCGTGAGTGAATCCCAAAAGATATACCACTTGGCCATATATTCATTGGTAATATTGCGACCACGACCTTCAAACCAGTAGTAAACCAATTGCTTATGCTCACCCATTTGCATGCTGACGCGATTAATCTGCAAATCAACGTCGGCACGACTGACACCTTCAATAGTTTCGATGGTATGAGTCTTTATTTCCCAGCCCCCACCGGGCAAGCAGGATTTAGGCGAGTGAATTGATGCACCTTTACGCTGCTCTTTATACCAAGCCGTATAAAAATTTACCGACTGGGCAGTACCAATCTTTTTAAAGTCGCCGATAAAGTAATCGGTGAGCTTTAGCTCATCTAATACATCTTTCTCTAGCCCAGTAGAACGGCCAATCCAACCATTAAATTCGGTCGGAAAATCAAAAAATGCTGTGCGATCAGGGACTAAATCTTCGCGCTCTGAAAAATGAATTGAGGCGGGAATCGCTATAATTACTGCCAGCAAGCCCAACCAAGCTGGCGATGTCATGCGAATATTTTTGGCGCTATCAAGCACTTGCTCCTTACCAGCACCAAAATCCAAATCAAACAGTGAACCGAAGCTTTGCTTCTTGGATGAAAATAAATACAGTATCCATATTTCAAATAACAGCACGGCAAGGCAAGCCATAAAGACTATCCAGCCTTCAAAATCATGCAAAAAGCCCTCGGCCGCTGCGATTCCAAAATACTCTACCGAGACACCAATAACGCCAATTCTAAAACTATTCATGACTACCGTAATCGGAACAGTCGATAAAAATATAAGCACTTTTTGCCAAACCGGGCCACGATAAATATACGCAATAAGAAAACCAAAACTCATCAAGGGAAACAGATAGCGCAAACCACTGCAAGCCTCGACCACCTGCAATTGATAAACACCTAAATCAATCACGTTGCCTTCCAGATAAACACTAATATCGAATAGACGGATAACGTAAACGCCAATAGAAGAAGAAATAAGCTGCAGTTCTTGCGATAAGTTAAAATAGAGGAAATTCGGCAATGGAATCATAAAGATCAAATAGAAAATAGGTGCCCAAACGACTAGCGTCCCCCTTACGCCGATCCAGAGTAGCGCCAAACCAAATACACCAATTAAAAAGGCATACTGGATAATGGTATAAATGGCACTTAACTCACCTAGCAACCAAGCAAATAATGCCAGACCAAGCACCAGCAATCCTAAATAAGAACCACCTTCGGTAGTATTCGCCAAAACAAAACGCTTTTGCCAAAGTAAATAGATGGCCACTAAGGGAATCATAGGCCCGTGGCTATACTCCTCTCTATCCCACCAAGTCACCATCAGCGACAGGCCGTCGTAGCAAACCCAACCTAACAAAGCGGTTGCGAGCAAAAGCAGTAACATCTCTTTACTTAATAATATTGATTTGATGTCCAATTCGAAATCCTTTACACACGATATGATTAAACCGCTATCGCATCACCACAGTACTTGCGTGGTGAAAACAATAGCGATCAGATATTTTTATTGCCAAAGCTAAAGTGTAGCCTATGACACCATACTTTCTAACAATGCAAGATATTGATCCGCAAGCTTTTTTCGATCAAATTTCTCAGCAACATAACCTCGTCCTGCGGCACTAAGCTGTTGATAAACCGCTTGATCAGTTTTTAAACGAAGTACAGCCGCTGCTAGCTCTTCTGCCGACTCAGGCTCGATACACAGGCCGCTAGCTGCCTCTTCAATAATGCCTTTAACCTCACCCTCTACACCGAGAATAATGGGCGTAGACATCGCCATACTTTCAAAGATTTTTGACGGAATAACGGTTTTAAATAAATCGAGCTTTTTAAGTAATACCAGACTAGCGTCAGTTATTGACCAAATCGCCGGCATCATCTCTTTAGGCTGCTGGCCCTTCATTATTACGTTATTCAAGCCGCTTGCCGCTAGCTCAGCCGCCAATCGCTCTCTTTCTGCACCATCACCGACTAACAAAAATACAATATCTTCATGCTCACGTAAGATGTTTGCCGCGCCAAGCACTACATCTAATCCATGCGCCATACCATGAGTGCCCACATAGGCGGCAACAAATTTATTTTCTAACGACCAATCTGTGGCGAGCTTTGAATCAAATTCAGTCTGCTCAAACAAGTCAAGATTCACGCCATTGCGGATAATAGTAATGGCATCTTCCGCTGCACCCCGTGCAGCAATATGTGTTTTAAACGCCTTGGTGACCGGCACAATATGATCGGCTTTGCGGTAGGCGAAACCTTCAAGCCATTCCAGTATGCCGATAAGGTATTTATTTTTAATCGCGCCAACAGCCAAAATCGATTCAGGCCATAAGTCCCTAATTTCCAACAGCCAAGGTGCACGTTTTATTTTTGAAACCAGGTAGCCTGCTAAGCCGTTAAAAAACTGTGGCGAGGTAGAAATAACCACATCGGCCTTGGGTAAAAATGGGCTGACAATGAGCGCCATTAGCATATAGATAACATAGTTAAGCGTGCGTTTTATAAAACCCTCATTGGCGGTAATATAAGTCTTGATCTTAATCGCACGAATGCCGTCTTTGTTCTCTTCAAACCACCACTTATTGCTATACCCCGGATACGCCTTACCCATGGGATGATGCGGCACACAACTGACAACCGTGACATCGTGCCCCTGCTCAACCCAGCGCTTACAATGCTCATAAGTCCTAGTTGCCGGTGCATTAACTTCCGGTGGGAAGTAGTGAGATAAAAATAAAATTCGCATTAAGCTCTTACTAAATCAGTTAAATTTAATTCTTATTGGGTAGATACGCTAAATAACATCGTTAATTTAAACGCTCATTCGCTCTATTGAATAGCCTAGAGTTATTGGCAGCACAGCCTTTTGGTAAACCGTGACAGCATCTATTGGATGCTTTACACCAAACTCCGGGCAATAAATCGACTTTTCAATTTTGTATTCGCAGCCTGATTGAATCGTTAGGCTCGCAAAGCACTCACCAGCTAATAAAATCCGCAACTTATTTTGATCTACAACTTCCAGGCTAAAATCTGGATGGAAATGAATATAGCTCTCCACCTCATGTTCCCCATCGCCGCTCAGTGTATCAACGACGTTAATGCTTTCGATAGCGTCTTTAACTAACTTTACATTCGCTTGGCGCAGATGCTTAAAACGCGGTCGCCAACCCCATGTATTGCCGTAAAATCCACTGTAAGCACCTGATATTTCTACTATATTACCGCGACGCTCAACCCGTCCAAAATGCTTTTGGGCGCGTCTCGCGACACGGAATTCACCCCAAATCTCAGACTGTTCGTCGCCATCGACACTGACAGTGTTATGAGCCTTAGTAGATCTAAGATAATGCCTCATCTCACCCGGCTCGTACTCATACACTCCGGTATCAACGATTAGGCGCTTGCCAGCCAACATAAGCTCATAGCTGAGAAAGTCACAGTGGGTGTGGCCGGGCTGATAGTCAGGGCCGATTTCGCCGCAATCCATAATCAACATATCTGCTGAGGTTTTAAGTCCATATAGACCACTAGTGTCTTTATCAATAAGTGTAGACGATACCGCTGCTTCTTTAAGTTGATTGACTAAGAAGCGACTAGCATACGCATTAAGACTACTGGCCGAGGGAGACACCGCAAACGCAGAGTCGTTTAATAGAGGAATTTGACCGTCGGGGAAAACAATATCATTTAGCCAGACTAAACCTCGCTGAATAGTGTGAATAAGCGTTGCGGTAAAGTCGCTATCAAACAAATCGGGATTATTCGATGCGAGATTATAAATATCCAAATAATTCTCTAACATCAAACAATGGTATTGAGGAGAGCGCTCGTAGTGACCACCATCAGCGAGGGTTTGTTCGGCTAACTGCTGAATAACTTCCCGCTTTGCACGCTGTAGCCATCTATCCGCATGAATATCACTAACTTTTTTTTGATAAAAAAAACAGCCTGCAAACAATAGGGCTTTTAGATTTTCGAAATAATGATTAGCAAGAATATGACGCTCATCATTTTTTTCTAACCATTGCACTTGCGAATATAAACTATCGATTAAGTACTGAGGAACCTCTTCATTATATTGACTAAGAAAAAAGATCCAATTTACAATTCTTAAGCTAGCAGTAAATGGCTCCCAACCGGGCTCAGTTGAAATAGGATTGTGCGCTACCCAATGTTCAATAATGGATAGCTTTTCAGCCTGAGTCCAATTCGGCTCGCGCAAATAATCAAAGTAATGCAGGTTATATCGCCACAATCGCTTTTCAGTTTTCGGACACCAGTCGATTTGATTGATATCAAATGTACTTTGACGGTTAAGAAAGCAAAAACCATTGTTATTACCAGCTCCGTTACTAATGTCATTGCTACGGATGTTCTTTACATCAATAGCGGCTTGTAAATTTAATGCGCCATTAACACATGCATTGTGGGAGGCCTGGATATTTGCCTTTGGCATTTTTCTGCGAATAATAAAAAACGCCAGCTGAGTTAGCTTAAGATGTTTTACAGTATCAAATAATCTTTTGATTTTTCGCATCATTGACTTTAGGCTTTTGATAATTTTTCCATCACATCGAGACAAGCCAGTGTCACCTCGGTAATTTCATCCATGGGAATCAAAGCGCTATCGTCACCTGATTCAATCGCATCAACAAACGCTTTCGCACAAGCTGCCTGCCCTTTATCTTGACGCATGAGTTTCGCCGACTTAAACCCATCCCAACCGTAACCTTTAAGCGACCGGAAATTATCTAACTGCAACACGCCACCACCACAAAACACTTCGAGACGCTCTTTCGCTAAAGATTTACTACCGTTAGCAAGGTAATTGACTGCAGCGATTGAGCCGTCTTGAAATTGTAGATTAATGATAACCGAATCCTGACATCCGCCATCCATCGCGATCGCGGATACGCTTTTGATCGGCGAACCCGCCAAGAAGCGCAATAAATCAATAAAGTGACAAGCCTCACCAACAATTCTTCCGCCACCCACTACTGGGTCGTGCACCCAATGATCGGCAGGAATAAAACCGGCATTGACCGTCATCACCAAACTTTTAGGCGCGGACTTGCTCGCTAGCAGTGCTTTTATTTTACTGACATGCGGCGCGTAACGGCGATTAAAACCGACCATAAGCAAAGGTTTATTGGATAAGCCATTGTAACTCTGGCTCACTTGCTCCAATTCTTCACGTGTTAAGACCAAGGGCTTCTCAACAAAAATATGTTTGCCGCTCTCAAGACCTTCGCATACTAGCTTGGCATGGCTATTATGCCGCGTAGTGATAACCAAGGCATTGATATCTGCATCACTAAACAGTGAAGCCGTATCGGTAGTTGCCTTTTCAACATTATGTTTCTTGCCAACGTGCACGCTGCTAACGCCGGTTGCAGAGGCTATTGATTTTAGTCTGGCACTGGTGCCAGCAAATGCGGGCACTAAAACACTGGAGGCATAATTACCTGCACCAATAAACCCTATTACCGCTTTCGCCACCTGACTTGCGGAAGAAGAATTAAAAAGCTGTATCGTTTGCACTGAATCTGCTACTTCAGTGGCTTTGTATTTCAACATAACGCCAAGCGGATTCCCGCCACTCACTACATCATAAGCTGCAGCAGCCTCAGCCAAATCAAATCGATGACTAATCAACGGCGCCATATCAAGACGACCGTCGGCCATCATATCCAAAATAGCTTCAAAGTTTCGCTGCTCAGTCCAGCGAACAAACCCTACAGGATAATCGTTTCCGCCCTCTTCATAATTAGAGTCATAGCGGCCAGGACCATAAGAGCATGAGACCTGAAAAGATAATTCTTTTTCATAAAAATCGGCGCGAGACATTTCCATTCCGACCACACCAACCAAAACTATACGGCCGCGTTGGCGACACATTGTTGCAGCCTGATGAATAGGCTCATTACTTTTTGTCGATGCAGTAATCAATACTGCATCCACACCGCGACCACGACTATAAGCATCCGCAATAGCAATCGCATCTTGCCCTTTAGACAGATCAACAGTTTCTGCACCAAACTGCTTGGCCAAATTAATTTTTTCAGAATCAAAGTCAATACCAATTACGCGGCATCCCTGAGCTTTAAGCAACTGCACAGCCACCAGACCGATTAAGCCAAGACCGGTTACTACAACGGTTTCACCCAAGGTAGGATTAATTAACCTAATACCTTGCAACGCGATAGAGCCGATAACAGTAAACGCAGCTGATTCATTATCGACATTGCCTGGGATTTTTGCGCAGAGATTTTTAGGAACACAAACAAACTCGGCGTGTTTGCCATTTGAGATAACACGATCACCCTCAACAAAACCAACCGCCCGACTTGTGGTTACTGTACCCACATTGCAATAACCCAATGGCAGCGGTGTGTCGAGTTTATTTCTTACCGCATCAACCGTTGGCATTAAACCGTCAGTTTGCACTTTCTCAAGCACTTGCTTAACCTTATCGGGTTGCGAACGTGCTTTCTGAATCAAATTGCCTTTACCAAAATCTACCAGCATACGCTCGGTGCCAGCCGACACTAAACTTACAGCAGTTTGAATAAGCAAGTTTCCGGACATTACGGCAGGCGTAGGAAT
>CAJQQO010000006.1 GCA_905480475.1 uncultured Pseudomonadales bacterium
TGTCTATGGTTTTAATTGCATCTTCAACAAAGGCGGGGTTTTCTTTATGTTTATTAGCGTTTTGTACCACTAGCGCCTGTTGTGCAATCAGATTTTTTAAATCGTGCATGATAAAGGCGGTGAGTTTGTTGTAAGTATCAAACTGTTTGGCCTCGGCTAATTGCTCAGCCGATTTTTGTCGCACGATATAACTGGCGAGCTGACGACCAACACTTTTCAGTACATCTAAATCTTCCCAAATTAGCGGGCTAGGATTTGAAGGCTGTGCCAGTAGGAAAAAGCCGGTTAACTCACTACCAATCATTAACGGTGCGATGACCCATGCTTCGTCTATCTCATGAATCCAACCGGGCACATAATCATTGTAAGGATCAATCAAACTACTGCCGCTGTCGCCTAGTGCATAAACCCATTCTTTTTCAATAAAGGGTTTAACGAAGTCGCTATCCACACTAACCATTGGTGCGACGGGCATATTAATATTCCATACACTCACTTGCTCAAACTGACCGTTGTCATCTTTTAGCCAGAGGCTGCCGCCATTACTTTTAAAAATATCCGCAACCGCTTTAAGGCTACTAGTGTAAAAATCATCGTGTTCGCTAGTTTCGGACAAAGTCTTGATAAGGTTTAGCCAAACATGGCGATAGTCGTATTTGTGACGGAAGAAATGTTTGTTTACAAAGACCTGGATGTTGGCGCGTACAGATCTTGACGCTGCTGCAACACATAAGCTAATAAAGGTGAAAATAAACAACACCAATTGCAAAGCAGCGGACCACGGTGCTCCTTGCAGCTGAGCGTAGTAGGCGGCCAAAGACATGCAAACAAGGAATAATCCAGCAATCAGTAGCGAGCTACTATAAAACGCCATTTTTCGCGAAATAGAAATCGCTTGCTCGGGCTGGGTTCGCAAGGAGCCAAACAAGAATAATCCGGCGACCAAAAAGTTAATAACGCCTTCGGCATCGATAACGTTAGGGTCGTGTTCGTCGAATAAACTTTGGTAGGTCAAGTCGTATAGCTGGCACGACATCAGTACCACCAAACCAATACCCATATATTTCAAGTTGTGGCGGTGTGAGATGGTACTGTTTCTAAACAGTTGTTCAATCAGCGCCATAATCATTAGCGTCATTAAGATTGGGCCAATGATGGTTTGCAGTCTTGAGTCGAACAGTGTGATTGAAAAACCTAAATCATATTCACGGTCGACAATGAGTAAAGCGGAGATCGTCCAAACAATACCAAGCGCGGCTTTTAAATAGGCTTTGACTCTTTTACCGGTGCTGGCTTCCAATAATCGCCATAAGACCACGGCCCAAACACCGAGGTTGCCAGCTTTAAAAATATAAACCGTGCTTTCGGCAAGCCAATGCACTTTGAAACCGGCAACGATAACTTGGGTGAGAGCAGTGATATAGCATGCAATTTGCAACGGTCGGTAAAACGAGTGCTTGCCGTTTTTCACGGTAAGCAACATTCCGGCAAGCACATACAACAAACTGGCTACCAGATGGCTGGTAAACTCAATACGGGCAAGTGCGCTGAGCAATTCTTGCGCAATCATAAGATTTTTACTGTTAGATCAAGGGGTTTAAGCTATTAGTATAGATGAATCTGCTGGCGCGTCAGTGCGATTTGATAAACAAATGCATGAGCTGTGAGGTTTTTCCAAGAGTTAAATGGCTGGCTGTTTATTGAACGTTAGTTGGCGATTTTTCGTAAGCTACTGACCATTTTGTGCAATGAACGATCAAATAATGGCCCGGTTCTTAATAATCTGGCGCGTTTGCGTTGCAGATCAAAAGCAAATTCCTTGCGCGGTTTTTCAATCGCCTTAAAACCCAGCCGATTTACAAATACGTAGTTGTCTGAGCCTTCCAATTTAGCCGCCAATTTACAGCGAACAATAGAACCGGTCGCCGGTTCTTTAAATTCTAGCCAGCTGCCAAGGGTAATGGCTTCAGCGCGTTCAATAAATTCATAGGTGAGGGCTTGGAACTGCACTTTTTGCCGTTCCAGCGCGGTCATTTCCTTCCAACCTTTTTGTTTTTGCAAGGATTGCAGGGCTTCGTCACTGCTCGCTTCAAATGTTCCTACTTCTATCTCTACATTTTCCGGTTCGGCGATTTTTTCCAGCCAGCTTTCAAGTTGCTGCACCTGTGCAGAGATTTGCTGCTCGTTTAAGGTGGTTTGTTTTAAACCAATGGAAAGCTTATCGAATAGATCTTCGGTAATGCGATCGAGCCGCTGGCGAGATTTTTCATCATTATGCGGGCTTGAGCACCAGATAAGATCTTGCATGGTTTGCAATTGTGCTAACCAATCCTGACTTTCTTCACCCTCTTTAACAAAGGTGACATAGAGCACTTGCTGCCAATGTTTGACAATAAACTCGGAGATAGGAATCGCGACTGACTTACCATCCATTGCTTCTTGAATAGCACGTTGTGATCGCAAGGTGGCGACTTGCTTTTTCGCTTGGCCTTGAACCGCTTCACTGGTGCGCTTTTGCACCAGTTCGGCACGTTTTTCTGATTGTTTGCTATACGCTTTAAGTTCATTTAAGGCGTCTGTAAATGCAATTTCGAGATCTTCGGCATTGGTTTGAATATCTTGAACCCATTGCTCGATTTTTTCGAGTAAATCCTCACCGCCGATACCTTCTTCATCAACGCCGATACTAATACGGGCGACTTCATTGATAAATTCACGCGCAGGATGATCAGTATCGCTAAAGAAACGCTTATCCTTTAAGGCGATTTTTAAAATAGGCATTTGTAGCCTACTCACCAACGTTTTAACGCTGTCAGGAATACTCTTATCATCAAGCACAAAGTCAAAGAACATGGCGACCAGGTTGATAACGTCTTCATCAACTTGTTGTACCGAGCGGCTTTGCCCTTTGGGTTGTCCCTGCGCCAGAATTTGTCTGATATAGCTGCGTAAATCCAGCGCTGAGGCTTGGTCATAGTCAAAGCTGGGTGCCGTATCCAATAAATTGATCAGCTCATTGTTATGAACCATCGCGCCCGAGCCAGAGGAGAACATGGGGACTTCATTCTCAAGCGCCTGCGACGGTATCGATCTCAGGCTGGAAAGCAACTGGGTTAAATCACTAAAGGCGGGCGAACCATAGCGGTAGCTTGGTTCGTAACCATTAGACAGCAGAGGTAATTCAAATTCATCGTCATCAAGCAGGTTGCCAAAAGGTTTGCTTGAGCTAGGGGGTCTGGCTTGACTGGCTTGCTTTTTGATTTTTCGTTGCTTGTTAAATGCAATACCTTGTTCTTGTAGCAGCGCATTGGTTTTCTGGTATAACTCAGGTAAGCGATTAACAATATAACGCTCGTACTGTTTCAATAATATGATACGTGCCTTGATTTTAATGCCCATCGGTTGAATGGCATCGGCAAATAAGGCGATTAAGCTTCCGGGGTCTAGCGGATTACTATCGTCGTTCACTTCAAATTGATACAAAACTGACAATCGTGAGCAGAGTTCAAATAAGGGATTTTTTGAGACCGCGGCGGCTCTGGATGTCATCGCGCTGACGGCGACATCTTGTTCAACATCGTCTTTATCAACCAGCTTTAGGTTTTCGCTGTTTTGATCGTCATCGCTTTTTTTGGCGGCTTTATTATGCGGCTGTTGTTTTTGCGCGGCAGAAAATAAACTGTTTAAACCGGATTCATAGTCTTCACGTGCCGATCGTGTTCGCACCCGCACTTCGCGCATGGATTCAAAATATAAATTTTGTTCGGAGTTAGTAGTTGCGCGTGATGCCAGATCAAAAAAAAGGTCATCGCAGCTAGCGAACATATCGTCCAGCAGTGTAAGCAGGGTATTTCTGCACTGTTGCTCTAGTCGCGAGATAATTGCGGATTTATTCATTTGCGTTTGTTAATACTGTGTTTAGCACTTGGCTTGGCGCTGTTGTTTTTTTGCTTTGGTGATCATGTCTATCACTTGTGTTCTTGCTATGACCTTATCATACCGTTGAAACAAGCGGTTTTATAATCGTAAAGCGCTTTTTATTCAATATGTTACAGATATCCTGTCTAGGTTCATTAGCAGATTGTACCTAAACTGACGGATTATGTATTGATCAATATTAGAGCAGATTGTAAATCATTAAGGATGGGATTTTACAAAAGATGCCGGTCTAAAAGCTCGCGAAATCTTCACGACTAATAAAGGCAATAGGGGAGGAGTTACTGACCGCGTTATTGGTGTCATAGGCAAATACGGTAAATCGGTAATCGTCTATTGGTAGGTTGTTAATCGTGTGGCTAGTGTTTTGAGGATTTTCCAGATTGACAATGGTTAGTTCGTTGACGCTGTTCAAATAGCTGATTTCGTACCCTAAAATTTCACTTGGAAGTAGCGTTGAGCCGTCTTCGCGGTTGGCAGGAGCCGACCATGTAAATGTGATATTCGCCGACAAATTGCTAGTCGGAGGGTTGCTGCTATTGCCACCGCCTGAATTGCTTGGTGCAGTGACCGTACTATTCGCCGTTGGAAGTGCGATCGATGAGTCACCACCAGATTCAGGTGATGAAGATCCGCTGCTGCCACAGCCGATCAGAACAGCGGATAACAACATCACAATGCTGCAGTGCTGGATAGATTGGCTATAAGTTTGGCGTTTTGACATACGTTTTGTTGTACTTTGCTTGGCTTGGGTCAATTGTTTTCAATCAATTTGGTTCAGAGCATCGTTTGTTAAGAAAATGGTTCGAAACAACAATCTGTTAAGTCAAAGTTTATTTAAATTTGCTACAAAATCTACTTCGGCGCGTTATCTATTCTTGTCTTTACGCGGTAAGTCACAAAACGGCTAATTCTATTTATATATTTGGCAAATCTGAGTGCTTGCCTTGATCTCTTACTCGATATCTAAGGCGGACGGCTTATGCCTTAAAATTGCTGTAAACACTTTTGGAAATCAGTAATGACGACTTCAATTCCAGTGACTAGAATGCCAGTGATTAGGTATTTAAAATCAAGTACCTAAGCAATCGCCGCGGACTATATCACAATAGATATCAAGTCGGTGCCGGAGTTGCACTTCTATCTGCAAAATTACTGCTGTTGTGAACCGGCTCACAAAAAATTTGCCTTTACTTCGACTAAAAATATTTTCCCAGCGATTTTATAAATTGCTGACAAGGCTTTTTGC
>CAJQQO010000007.1 GCA_905480475.1 uncultured Pseudomonadales bacterium
AATTAGTGCGCGGCGTATCTCGGCAATTGCTGCATCAGATAGCTCGCTGGTTAAATCAATACCTGATAACTCGGCACCAATAGTTGCACTCATCAGGCGCACATCAAAATGCTCGAACTGCAAAGCGTTCAATCGGTGGCGCTCTTGATGCAAATGACCGAGCGGGCCAACCTCAAGATCATAGGGAGGGAATTTAATCCGTTGTGCTTGCAACACACTACCGGGATCAGCGGTACCGGGTTTATCAAGTTTGGTGGCTGTCGACATGCTTTTCGCTCCTGATTAGCCGCTTGAATTTCTTAGCAACTTAGGTCTAATGTTTTTTTTACTGATCAGCGCTGCTGTTATTTGCGCATATCGTACCACTCATCTGCCGTAGCTTAGGTTAACGGTTTCTAATCCAAACGCTGGGGCGAGCCCTTAAAAGTAAAGATGGTAATGTTTTTTCTGCAATATTAGTCTTGTTGTGATTTCATATCTTGATATAGTTGTATCTTTCTTGCCCGCCAAGAATATTTTCTTATTTCCTCACCACACCTTTTTATTGGTAAGCGGTGCTGCGCCTTTCGGTAGCTTATCAACGGTATTGATCTTACGATCACGATAATGGATACGCTAGCATGAGTTCTCAATACACTAATTCAAATCAAACAGCGTTAAATAAGGCCGGTAAGGCCAAGCGTTGGCTTTGGTTGCTGCTTGTTTGTGTGCTTATATTTGCCGTTCTAGCAGGGCTGAAGTTTTTGCAGGTGAGCAAAGCCATTGCCTTTGCGAATTCTTTTCCTGAGCGCTCCGAATCCGTTACGGCGATTACTACTAGTGCATCCAGTTTGCCAGAAATCTTTCGCACTATTGGTGAGGTGCAAGCGACTCAGTATGTAGAATTGCGCACCGAGGTTGATGGAAAAATTAGCGAGATTAATTTTAAAGGTGGCGAAGCAGTCGAGAAAGATCAGCTATTAATCCAGCTCGATAGCAGTGAAGAGCGCGCCCAGTTACGCGCGACACGTGCCCAGCTTAAGCTGGCCGAGCTGCAATTAAAGCGTGCCAGCGAACTGCGCAATAAAAATCTTGCGAGTAAAAACGATGTTGATATTGCCAAGGCCGATAAAGATGTTCTGTTTGCCAATGTCGCGGCACTGGTGGCGACGATAAATAAAAAAACCTTAAAGGCGCCGTTTGCTGCTGATACCGGCGTGCATAATTTGCAGGTCGGTCAATATCTCAATGCCAATTCGCTGATTACCGAGCTAAGTGGTGGGGCGGGTCAATTCTGGGTCGACTTTGATTTACCACAAGATAAGGCCACTTTGTCGGTAGGTGAATCGGTTGCTGTCTCGGCGCGCAATTTAATAACGGGCTCACTCAATGCAAAAATTGTCAGCGCTGAATCAAGAATTGACGCCAGTTCGCGAAGCCGTGGCTATCGTGCGCTAATTGTTGAAGCACCTGCCAATCTACGTCCCGGCGCGGTTGTCGATATTGAAGCAAACTTTGGGGCAATTGATGGCGTGTTTCGTTTGCCTGCGTCGGCGGTGCGTCGTAGTAACTTTGGTGCATTTGTCTATGTGCTTGATCCAGCCGAAGCCGATGCGGCGGCTAAGCATCGAGCAGTACGCAAGCAGGTGAGTGTTCGTGGAGCCGAAGGCGGCGAGGTATTTATTGACGGGGGTTTGCAGGCAGGCGAAGTGGTTGCCGCTATAGGCGCTTTTAAGTTGGAAGACGGCTTGTTGGTTAATATTGTTGAGCGTATGCGCGAAAAAGATAATGTTGAAGATGTAAATACTAAGGATCAAGCCGCCGTAAACGAGATGGCCCAATGAGTAGCGGCGACAATAAATTAAATCCGCAACACGATATGGGTAAGCCCAATGCCTTGGATGTTTTTGTTCAACGGCCATTATTGGCAGTCGTTATTTCATTGGTGTTAGTCTTAATGGGAATTCGTGCGGCTATGGATATGCCGGTATTGGAATTTCCAGAAATTGAAAGCGCATCTTTGGTTATCACCACGCCTTATGTTGGCGCCTCGGCAAAAACCGTACAGGGTTTTGTTACCGATCCGATTGAGCGTGCAGCAGCTACCATTCCGGGTGTTGACTATATTGATTCGACGACCACTGCTGGCTTAAGTGTGGTTAAAGTTTGGCTTAAGTTAAATGAGTCAAGCACTTTAGCCTTGGCCGAATTAAACGCACGTTTAAGCCAAATTCGTTTTGAGCTACCGCCCGGAGCAGAAGATCCGGCGATTAATGTAGAGCGTACCGATGCGGCGAATGCGATTTTTTATCTGGGCATTCAACTGGGTGGCCGTTCATTAGCTGAAGTCACCGACTATATGTCGCGCTATGTATTGCCGGTTATCTCTTCAATCTCTGGCGTACAGCGGGTCGATATTTATGGTGGTCGCGCGCCAGCGATGCGTATTTGGCTTGATCCAGCGCGGCTCAATTATTTTAATATTAGCGCCCAACAAGTGCGGCAGGCGCTCGCCAGTAATAATGTCATTGCGCCTATCGGTCGAATTGAAAATTCACAACAGCGTATTGATTTACAAACCAGCGCGACTTTAAAAAGTCAGCAAGATTTTGAGCGGCTGGTGGTCGGTAAAGTCGGTAATACCGTGATTCGGATTGCTGATCTTGCGCGCGTTGAACTTGGCGAAGTGGAAGGTGACACGCTAGCTCGGGAAAATCAACGCGACACAATCTATTTAGGTGTTTATGGTTTGCCGGGTGCCAATGAATTGGAAATCGGCAATATGCTTTACGATGTGCTAGATGAAGTGAATACTTCATTACCCGACGGTATGAAAATCGAAGTCGGTTACGACGGCACACTGTATATGCGTGATGCGCTTAAAGAGATTTTTGTCACCTTGGTTGAAACCGTTTTACTGGTTGGTATTGTTGTACTCTGCTTTATGGGTTCATTGCGCAGTGCGTTTGTGCCGTTAATTACTATTCCAATCTCACTGCTTGGCGCTATGGCTATTATGATGGCTATGGGTTTTTCGTTTAACTTGCTAACAGTGCTGGCGATTGTGTTATCGGTAGGTTTGGTTGTCGATGATGCTATCGTCGTGGTCGAAAATGTCGCGCGCTTTATGCGCGAAGGTATGAGTCGATCCGAAGCGGCGCTGGCTAGCTCGCGTCAATTACTTACGCCTATCATTGGTATGACTATTACGCTTGCAGCGGTTTATGTGCCTATTGGATTTTTATCCGGCTTAACCGGTGTATTAATTAAAGAGTTTGCATTTACGCTAGCGGTGGCGGTGCTGATCTCGGGTATCGTGGCCTTAACCTTATCGCCTATTATGAGTGCCTATGCTAGCCCGCCGCGTGGCGAAGAGGGTAGGGTTACGCGCTGGATTAATATGCGCTTTGATTGGTTGCGCCAACATTATGAAAATGCTTTGCAGTATAGTTTGCGTTGGACGCCACAGTTATTAGTGTTTGGCTTATTCTTTTCTTTATTGGTCATACCGTTTTTAATGTTTTCGCAGCAAGAGCTTGCGCCGATTGAAGATGAGAGCTCGATTTTTGTTGTCTCCGAAGCGCCTCCGGAAGCATCGATTGATTACACCCACAAGCATATGCACGATGTGGTTGATGTAATGAATAATTTAAACGATGCCAC
The DNA here is from genome assembly GCA_905480475.1 of uncultured Pseudomonadales bacterium. Lineage (GTDB taxonomy): Bacteria > Pseudomonadota > Gammaproteobacteria > Pseudomonadales > UBA7434 > UBA7434. The sequence goes on from CAJQQO010000007.1 coordinate 3,643, forward strand.
CGATATGTGGCAGATCGTTAATCCTAATGGTTCGTTTGGCGGTCAATCTTTTGTCGACCCCAAAGATCGTAATGCAACGCCATTGGAAATGCTGCAATCGACTTTTGGAGAGTTATCCCAAGTGCCGGGTTTGCGCGCCTTCCCCAATTTATTTCCACCATTGCCAAGTGCCGGACAGTTTTCGGTTGAGCTGGTAGTGACTGCGCCGGTAAGCACCGAAGAGATGCAGCCTTATGCGCAAAAATTATTGGCGGCAGCTTATGCCTCCAATTTGTTTTTGTTTGCTGATACCAACTTAAAGCTGGATTTTCCGCAAGCGCATTTTGAGTTGGATCGTGATCGCATTGCCGATCTAGGCATGACGGTTGATGATGTGAGCCAACAGTTGGCTACTTATCTTTCTGGCGACTATGTCAATCGTTTTGATCTAGATGGTAAAGCTTATCGGGTTGTACCGATGGTTGAGGATTCCAATCGTTTTGATATTCAATCGATTCAACAAATTCATATTCAAACGCCGACGGGCGCTATGGTGCCGTTCTCGTCATTAGCCAGCTTGGAAGAAAAGATTGGTCCGCGAGTACTTGCCAAGTTCCAACAGCGAAACTCTTTTACTATTTATGCGGGTATGATTCCGGCATTTACCAAAGAGCAAGGGCTGAGCGCAATTGAGACGGCCGCTGCAGAAATACTACCCGAAGGTTATGTGGTGGATTATGCTGGCGAGTCCAGACAATTGCGTCAAGAGGGAAATACTTTGTTTGGCGCTTTAGCTTTTGCTTTGGCGTTTGTTTTTCTTGTCTTGGTTGTATTGTTTAATAGTTTGCGCGACCCATTAGTAGTTCTGTTAGGTTGTGTACCGCTGGCTTTATCGGGTGCATTAATGTTTACCTTTTTGGGTTGGACCAGCGTCAATATCTATTCGCAGATTGGTTTGATTACGCTAGTGGGTTTGGTCGCCAAAAACGGTATTCTAATTGTTGAATTTGCCAATCATTTGCAAGAGCAGGGTCGCAATAAGCTAGAAGCTATCATCGAAGGCGCTAGTATTAGATTAAGGCCAGTATTGATGACAACCGGTGCAACCGTGGTTGGCCATTTCCCATTGGTGTTGGTAACGGGTGCTGGAGCAGAGGCACGAAACAGTATCGGCATTATCTTGGTAGCGGGTATGTTGATAGGCACGATCTTTACCTTATTTATTTTACCCAGCGTCTATTTGGTATTGGCGTCTAATCATGGCCCTAAAGTACAGAGTGATGACGAGGACGAAGAAAAAAGTAGCGATAATTTTGCCGCTGTCGGCAAAGGCAGTATTGCACCCGGTTAAATGCCAGAGGCTATGTTGCGGGAAAAATTTTCTTAGCAAAACAGTCATTCAGTAGGCAATAAAAAGCAGTAATTTAACTAATCGCAATGAAATGACCCCTAAGAATCCTATATTCCACTAATTCAAGCGGGTATTATATAGTTCTAGCTATAAAATAAATAAGCTGCTTTCTAGCATACTCTGGAGCTATTATGATCGAGAATAAACTTCTCAATCTATCACGTCAGCAACTTGCCCAACTGGGGCGCGAATATATGTTGGCCGCGCAGGTTAATAGTCGCGCCGGTTATGCCAAGGTGCGTATTGATCATGGTGAGAACGCTTATTTAGATGTCGCCATACCCAATTGGTTAGGTGCTAGTCCGGTTTATACTGGGCGTATGCAGCGTGCAATGGGTTTTGCCGATCAGCCTGATGTCGAGGCAATCTTTAAAGGTTTGCAGCTTGAGTGCGGTTTAAGTCATCAATACTTTGATGCCTGCTTTGAGCTTGAAAGTTCGCAGCGTGGTTCGTTTTATCTGGATAGTTGTGGTGCACTATTAGAGGCCGAACCCAGAGGTCCCGAAGCTGTTAAAGTTATGTGCCACGATATTGAAGATCCCACCTTCGATGCCACAGCGGTTGCAACCAATCCTCAGGCGCGTATGCGTCCCTATCATCGCCCGCCTAGACAAGCTAACAGTACTGGCCCGGTTTGTAAGTGGGATGTTTTTATTGACAAAGATGCTGAGCACTTGCCTATGCCTGAAGAGGCAAAGCGAGTGGCGAAAAGTTTGCTTGCCCAAATAGAATTAGACGCAGGCAAGGAAGTGGTCGAGCAGGGCGGTATGGATGATTACAGTGGTGACTTGCATAGTAAGCTAGCGCTGGAATCTTTTTCACAAAGTGCTTTAACGCTAATCTGTCAGGAGCTGGGCTTACAAAATAATTTATTGGTTAGAGCGATGCTAATGGTAGTGGCCGATCTTTATGGTGAGGATGCCGCTGCTGCCGTTGGCGAGTTTCAAATGATTGGAAGCAGTCGAGTAGTAAGTGAGCGGCTATGTCGATGTTTGGGATTTAGTGACGGTGGTCTAGCGGCAATTGCCGAAGTGCTAGCGTTGCATCCGGCATTTCAACCTATTGCGTATAGCTGCGTTAGTGTTCAGCTGTTAGATGACTCAACATTAGCATTAAATATTAATCCCGGGCCAGCGATGGATGAAGCGGATAACTATAGTTGGTTAAAAATATTAGCCAGCGGTAATGACACAGGTTTAAAGTCACTACTTAAAGGTATTGATAAAACTGCCAGTTGCAGACGCGACGCGAGCGCAAAAAATCGATGGTTGATTACTGTGGGTAATGAGCTGGAGCAAGAAGAGCATCTCGCTATTATGGTTTGTAGAGGCGCTGTGGTAACGAGTTTTGATTTGAAGGATGCGCCAGAAATTATGCGTATTGTTTAAGCAAGTCGTTCGATGCCAAATGGTTTAATCAGCAAAGTTTTGATATTGCTCGGCAATCGTTTCCAAGCGCCAAGGTTTTGCTTCGCTGGCATCGATATAAGCCATAATTTTTTCTTGCGGCCAAGCAAAGCCTCCCAAGTGCCTACCTGATATTGATAATAGCTGTCCGCTAATATTGCTGGCTGCGTCACTTATTAAATACTCATAGGCAGCGCAAATAAATTCTGGGGGTAATGCGGTAAGCGCAGATTCCAATCTTTGTTTGTCTAGCATACCTCTTGAATGCAAGGTCCGCATATTTTCTTCAAATACTTCACCGCTTGATAAGCGGGTTTTAGCGCCGGGCATAATCACATTGCAGCGCACATTGTGTTCTGCCAAATCTTTAGCAATTGCCGCACTTAAACTATTAATAGCACCTTTAGCTGCGGCATAAGCTGTGCCGCCATAGATACCTTGAAAAGCATGACTGCCGGTATTGATAATACTGCCGTGTTTCTGCGCCGACATTAGTGGCGCGGCATGGCGGCAAGTATTAAACGTGCCGTTAAGATGTACGTTAATCACTTGCTGCCAATCATCGGCTGCAATATTTAAAATAGAACTGCCAGAGGGTTCGGCAATACCGGCGATATTAATTAAGCCATCGATACCGCCATAGTTATCAACACATTGCTGAATCAGTTCGCCAGCGTAATTGTAATCCGCTACCGAGCCACAACTGTAGCTAGCGGTTCCGCCGTTAGACCTTATTTCACTAACGGTATCGCTAAGTGCTTGAGTATTGTTTTTACCGCCGCCGCTACTATTAATTAAAACACTAGCGCCTTTACTGCTAAGTGCAATCGCAACGGCTTTACCGATGCCCATACTTGCGCCAGTAATAACAATACGTTTTTCTTTTAGGGCTGAGGTTTTTTCCATAACAGTTCTGTCTTAAACTAATAGTATTAAGGGAGGGTATTGTCCGCCTAACCAGGGGTTAGGCTCATAGTTATAGTTGAGCGGTCGCGATTGTGAATAGATCTCGGCGTCGGTTTTGTGGCAATACAGCCGCCACAATGCTAATCTTCTCGATGTTGACTTATGCAATTGTATTGCAAGACATATGCATTGTAATTACATATAAGCAAGACCATCCAAAACGATAAATATTAAGCGAATATGTTACTGATAAAGAACAGACGACTGCGTTGTTAGCGCAAGTGTTACCTCTGTACATCCCGCCGCAATGAAAACCGATATCATTCAAGCAGCTCAGCGCAATTGTGAATTAGCACAACGAACTGGCGCAACAGCAGTGTCTGTCGCAGAAAGAATTCTTAGAGCTATAGAGAAAAATCCATTCGTATCTGTGTCGGTAAAGACCTGGTGTTGTTAGATTGATTAAAGGGTTGTTCCGATTAGCGTGCAAAGGTTACTCAAGGGGCTAATGCCAAACGCTAAATATAAATTTAGGTAAGCTTTAAGGCTAGGTTAATTTGTTAGACTGTCGGCTCTTTTACGGTCTATTGCTTTAACTGCTATAAGTTATTCACAAGATAAACGGATTATAAACCATGCAACACTCTACTCAATATCTAATACTTAGCTGCGTGGTTCTGCTTGCCGGTTGTGGTGATCCCGAAGTGCCTGCCGAACAATTTTCCGTGGTGGACTACGCCCAGCCATCTACTGCTGAGCGTCCAACTTGCCTTGATTACAGTCCTAGTAAAAATGCCTACTTTGGCGATTTACATGTGCATACCTCGCTGTCCAATGATGGTTATAGTTTTGGTTCGCGTGCGGCGCCAGATGATGCTTATCGATACGCTTTTGCTAAAGGCAGTATTGATTTAGCGACTAATAAAAATGATTCGGTCAATACTCGCTCAGTCAGTATTGATAGAGCTTTGGATTTTATGGGTGTTACCGATCACGCTGAATTTTTAGGCGAGCAAGTCCTCTGTCATGATGCCAATAGTGGGTTAGCCGATTCGGAATTTTGTTCTGCCTTTGAAGAGGGCGAAGGTCGCAATCCGGCTTTGCTAGCAAAAATATTTAGTCCATTTCCAAACCGTGATAAAGAGCTTTGTGGTGAAAATGCCGAGCGATGTCTTGCTGCGGCAAAGATACCTTGGCAGCAAACAATAGCCGCTGCTGAAAAGTGGAACGATACCAGCAGCGCTTGCGAGCGAACGGCTTTTATTGCATTTGAATACAGTTCAGTGCGCTTGGGCAGTAATCTACACCGCAATGTAATTTTTAAAAATGCGGTAGTGCCACAGCGACCGATTAGTTATCTTGATGCGCCGCGTGAGTGGCGACTGTGGGAGATTCTTGATCAAGAGTGTTTAAGTAGCGGCAAGAATTGTGATGCACTCGCAATTCCCCATAACTCGAATATTAGTAATGGTCGAATGTTTGCCACGGATTACGCAGGTGCCTATAGCAAAAGTGCGCAAGCCGAGCGCGCCAAGTTGCGAATAAAAATCGAACCGGTTATTGAAATTATGCAGCATAAAGGTGATTCAGAATGTCGCAATGGTTTAAGCGGCGTCTTAGGCGGTGAAGATGAACTTTGTGAATTTGAAAAATTTGAAAACCTTGCCTTTCTTACTGTTGCCGGCACCACTGATGTTGACGATTGTTACGCCGGCCCCTTAGCGGATTATATGCCGCACAAAGGACCTAATTGTTTAACGCGCAATAGTTATGTGCGCAATGCATTAATTGAAGGTTTAAGAGAAGAAGCGCGCATTGGTGTGAATCCGTTTAAGTTTGGTATTAGCGCAGCTACTGATACGCATAATGGTTTGGGCGGCGGTGTCAACGAACGCAACTACCCAGGACATCTAGGTTGGGGGGATGGTACGCCTGAGCGTCGTATTCAATACAAGGGAAAAATCCCCGGCAATGCCAGCAATAACCCCGGCGGTTTAATGGGTGTGTGGTCTGAGCAAAATACTCGTGAGTCCTTGTTTGACAATATTCGTAATAAAGAAGTTTTTGGCACGAGCGGCCCCCGTATTAAGCCACGCTTTTTTGGCGGATGGGATTTTCCTGCCGATATTTGTAATGATCCTAAGCTAGTGGAAAAAGCTTATGCGAACGGTGTTGCGATGGGTGGTGATTTGCCAGCTAAAGCGGCAGATGCGCCGATGTTTATAGCGACCGCGTTAAGTGACCCCGGAACGGCGGCGATGCCCGGTACGCCATTGCAGCGCTTGCAGGTTATTAAAGGTTGGTATGATGCCGATGGCAATCAACAGCAAAGAATTTACGATGTTGTGGGCGATGCTAATAACGGCGCTTCTGTAGATCTTAATAGCTGCGCCCCGCAAGGGCAGGGGCATCAGCAGTTATGTACTGTCTGGAGTGATCCGGAATTTAATGCCGATGATAGTGCGGTTTATTATATGCGTGCGGTTGAGAATCCCACTTGCCGTTACACGACATGGCAGTGTTTGGATTTGCCTGCCGATAATCGCCCGGCTGAATGTGATAACGATGCTTTGCCCAAAACTATTCAGGAGCGCGCATGGAGCTCGCCGATTTGGTATACCGCTGGTAACCAACAATAGGCAAAAGTTTTATCATTGACTAAGTAGTAGTGTATTATCTGCGGCAGAAAATTCTGTTCTTGCACTACTCACGGTATTCAATTACTCCCACTATTTATTAAAGTGTTTAAACTATGAAAATTACGATTATTTCTGGCAGTCATCGTCAAAACTCACAAAGCACCAAAATAGCCAAAGCTATGCAAAGTGCCTTAGACGCATTGCCGCAGTGTGATGAAAGTTATTTATTTGATCTGGCGGATAATCCATTGCCATTGTGGGATGAAGGCATATGGAACGGCGATGCAAAATGGCAGGCTTTACTTGGTCCTATCTCAGAGCAGTTGGCCAGTAGTGATGCCTTTATTGTGATTGCGCCAGAATGGCATGGAATGGCACCGGCAGGATTAAAAAACTTTTTCTTAATGTGGGGCAAAGGTGAGCTAGCGCATAAGCCGGCATTAATTGTTACGGTTTCTTCTGCTGACGGTGGTTCTTATCCGGTCGCTGAGTTACGGATGAGTAGTTATAAAAATAATCGTATTTGTTTTTTACCCGAGCATTTGATCGTGCGTAATGTTGAGTCGGTATTTAACGATGATGACAAGGATAATAATCCTTCGGCGCAACCGTATTTTGACGATCGATTAGATTATTGTTTAAAGCAGTTACTCACCTATGGTGAGGCGTTTAAGCAGATTAGGGCCAGTGATGCGGTGAGTCTTGAGACTTATGGCAGTGGAATGTAATAAAATAAATTCTTGGCTTGATCTGGATATTGCAGGTCAAGCCAAGATGCTGCAGGCTTTTATGTGCCTTCCTTAACGTAATTGCCAATCCGCCCTGAGTTAATGCCTTTACGCAATAAAATAAACACTACGATCAGTACCGAATACCCGATAAAGAATGGAATAATAAATTCGGCCCATCCCAAACATAGCATGACGCTAATAATCAGCAATTGAAATCCTAAGCCAAAAGATGAGACAGCGGTCATAAACCATTTAGGGAAGTGATCGCCATCCTCTGCATCTTTATCCATTTGATAAATGGCTTTATCAAACACGCTATAGCAAATGTTATACATCCAAAACCATTGATTAACGATGCGCTGTTTTTCGCCCGGCATGGCTGTGGGTGCTTTGTCTTCAAAGATCCGGCTGGTTTTATCGCCGTTAAATTTATTCCGCAAAATCACATAATAATAGTTATATAAGGTGCCTTGCAGTTGCACAGCAAAAAAAGCGCAAAACGTTAATAGCCACGAGCCGTCTGTGATATAGCAGATGGTAAAAAGAAAGAAAAAATTCAGAATAATATCAGCAACCGAGTCAAAGTAACGGCCGGTGTAAGAGGGGGTCTGTTTGACTCGTGCTAGCTCGCCATCGGCGGCATCAAGAACGGATTTAATAACGAGTAAAACGGCGGCTGCCCACAGTTGCTGATTGAGCATAAAAAAAATGGCAATGATCCCAGCAACAATAAACATCATAGTGATATGGATTGGCGTGACGGCAGTCTCTTTAAAAGCATTGGCTATCCAGCGAGCGGGCGGGCGGCCATAATCGGATAGGTCCAGAAATTTATGTTCTGTAGGTAGCTTGGACATAGGGGTGAAGATTTTCCTAAAACAGTTGAGCGGGATAGCTATGTTTCCGAAAACAAGGTGTGACCGAAAAAATTAAAGCTAACAACAGACCATTTTTTTATTAAAGCAATTGCTGTTTGTTTATCATTTGTACTAATGCTTCTATAGCGCGAGAATATTCTACCTGCTTTTATGCTATTTATTTGTTTATATTGCCCTGTGCCGTTGATTTTGATGCAAATAATTAGCATTTGTCGGCAATTGCCAACGCTTTACTGGCAACTCTATCTACGCACTTAAACCGGTTTTAGATCTATTTATAGGGATTTATTTTTATCGATTGTTAGCGGCCGCTAAAGAGCGGCGTTAAAGACCGATTCTAGAGGGTGATTGGAGGGCGTTAAAGCGCGTTTTACAGGCTTGCAACAAGTTCGCAGGCGCGATCTAACTCAGTGATATCGCCGGTAGTTGGCGTCAGTATTACTTCGTCGTAGCCAATCGCTTCTAGTTGTGCGATGGCTTGTTTAATATGCTCGTTGGAATTTAGCCAGCATAAATTGGCGGTCTTTTTGGCGTAGTCATCGCCAAAGATTTTCATATAGTCCATCGCAAAATCTTTTAATTGTGTTTCTGCTTGATCTCCCAAGCTAAACCATAGGGCGACTTGCATCCATGGTTTGCCCTCGCGACCACTGTCTTGCCATAGCGATAAAAAGCGCTGGTAAATCTTTTTTAGTTCGGCCATATCACCGGTAAGATTAAAGCCGGCTAAGCCATCGGCCCACTGTACTGCTCGCGCCATGGATTTTGGTCCCAAGGATGAGCTAAATATTTTAGGCCCGCCAGCTTGTATTGGCGCTGGGCCAATTTTTGGCGCATCAGGAAATTCAAAATTGCCCGACCAAATATCTTTAATGGTTTTAATTTGTTTGTCGAGTCGAGCAAGACGCGATTTAAAATGCGCCTGTTTGTTCATTAAAGCGTAATCGTATTCACGCATGCCCACGCCAACCCCCAGGGTAAATCGGCCGCTAGACAAAACATCAATAGTCGCAGCTTGTTTAGCGACGAGTACTTCTTCGTGATAGGGTGTAACTGCGATCAGTGATTGTATGGGAACGCGTTCAGTTAAAACAGCAGCGGCTGACAGTACGCATTGTAAATCTAAAAATGGGCTGGCGATTCGTTCGCCGGTGGCGAGCCGCGAAAACGGTCCTTGATCAATGGCCGCAATCCATTGTCGTAATGTTGCTATATCAACATCGGCAACTGTAGACGGAATAGACATACCAATTTTAATCATTTTTAATAGCCGGGTTAATTTTACTGAGCTTTATAAAGATTCTCGCGAGCTAATCCTGCATGGCTTTAACATAAGGCCATACCTCAGTTTCAAATAATTTAAGACCTTGCCATGCAAGCGCAGGATCGAGCCCGCCTAATAATGGACATAAAATAAATGTTCTATCGCGACCTAGATTGTTAATCATAGTAACGGCATCTTTAGGGTTTAAAATTTGATAAGCACCACTTGCGCGCAAGTCGTTAACATTAACGCCACCAGCAAATGGGCCAGCGGCTTTACCGTAGGCTTCTTTAGTCCACTCGGCGTAAGATTCAACCACGTGTTGCGCATGAGGCATAATCTTTTGCCAATCGGCTTCGGGGTCATTACTCACATGTGTGTATATGGGGCCAAGCGCTTTAAATTTTTCGCCGGGATCTGGCTTGCCTAATTCAAGACAGGTGTTGCGATAGATATCCCAGTTTTCACCGGCGGGCGGATAAAAGCCATCGGCAATATGTGCGGCGCGCTTGGCGACAGCAGGGTGAGTACCGCCCAATAATAATCGCGGCGCAGGATTGGGTACGGGTGTAATGGTGATGCTGCGTCCTTCATAGTCAAAAGTTTCTCCGGACCAAGCTTGGCGTAAAAACTTAAAGGCATTAACGTATAAGTCTTTTCTATCTTCGCGTCGCTTGCCAAACATTTGAAATTCGTAAGGGCGGTAACCCGCGCCAATAACCACTTCCAAGCGGCCTTGGCAGAGGTATTGTGCCACCGACAAATCTTCTGCAAGTTTTACCGGATCATAAATAGGCGCTTGCAATATATTCGGCCGTACAGTGATGCGCTGAGTTCTCGCGCCAATTGCTGATGCCATAGGTATAGGCGATGGAAGATAACCATCATCTGCCGCGTGGTGTTCGCCTAAGCCCACTGCATCAAAACCAATATCGTCTGCCCAGACACACATATCTAATGCGGCATCATAGAGCTGCTGTGTATCAGCGCCAAAAGCGGGTGCTCGCATATCAAAGCTAATGACAAATTCCATGATTAAATACCTGCACGATTGGGTAGCTGTTTGATAAGCTAGTAGGAAAAATTATTGTTGAGTTACTATTTCACAGCGAGCGAAATGTCGCAATAGTATTTTTATATTGAGGAAGTTTTGGGTAGTAACTATTAGCCAGTCTGGTGCGAATGGTACATGTTTTAGCGAAGTGGCATTCGTTGCAACGAATGCCACTGCTATTTGAGGAGGGCGTAAAATTGTAGGCAGTTAGTGTTACTCTCTTCCTAATACAACTAATACTTTGCGTTTGCGCTCACCTGAGTAGGGTAGTCGACCATGCATAGCTAAATGATTATGAACAACGGCGACATCGCCGTCTTGCCATTCAAGATTATAGGATACAGATTTTGCAATCGATACCATGGTATCCAAAAATGTTTTGCTAAGCTCTGAATCATCACCAAAACATAATGCAGTAGCTGGGTTTTCTTTCACGCCTTGCCAGCCCAAGTAAGCCGCGATAATTTGATTAAAGAAAACTTTACGGCCACCTTGTAGCGTTCTAATGGCTGGTAGTGCAGCGGTTTGTGCCACTAACGCGTCGTTATCTTTCCATTGCCAAGTGTAATGTAGGCTGCGCAGTTTTTCTTCTGCCTCTTCTGCAGAGCCAACACTTAATGTGCCTTTCCAACTACGGCCTTGGCCAGTTTCAGGGTCGTCATCACAAGGCATTAAAGTGGTGTACTTAATACCGACACTTTCTAATTTGTTAGTCAGTTCTGGCTCGGCTTTAACTAGTTCATCGTAAATCGTATCGGATCGACAAATAACTGTTTCACCGCCTTTATCTGCAGCGCTTTCACAAAATAGTGAAATAATGCTGGGGTAAAATGGCGTTTGTGCCATTTCATTGTGAATAAAAATTTCAACGTCTTTAGGTGCTTCGTTGGCAGTAAACACTTTTTCGGTATGATTGATTCTCACCGCGTTAGATAAGGATTCTTTATAGGTAAAGTTATCGTAGCCAAAGGCAGAGAAAAACGCATCGTAACTCTTGGCGTCACAGACTGGAAAGCCTCTAAATAAAATAGCGCCTGTGCAGCCAAGTTCTTTTTTGATCGGTGTTAAGTTTTTAGCTAACCACTGTTCAGCTTGTGCTAAGGTCTGCACGGAACCATCATTTTTAATAACGGTTGGAAAATGTTGCTGATTGTATTCAAGATCACTCAGCATGTTACTTGTATAGGGCATTCCGTTATCTCCTGTTCATCTAGTTAACGCGCGTTTGTCTTTAATGGCGCTAATCGTAGATTGGATAAAATTTATTAAACGCGGCTTCACAAAAGTTACCGGGGTCATTGAATCTACGATTTCTATTTAGCTCGGATATATCCTGCATATCTTGTTCGCTTAGCGAGAAGTCAAAGATATCAAGGTTCTCTTTTAAACGTTCGGGCTTGGTGCTTTTGCTAACTAAGGTGCAGCCGCGTTGTACACCCCAGCGCAATACGATTTGCGCCTCAGTTTTTTTGTACTTGGCGGCGATAGCGACCACAATCGGCTGTGCTAGTACTGACTCAAAAGCTTCGGCCATATCCAATTCAAAATAGGACATCGCACCTAATGGTGAAAACGCGGTTACCGCAATACCGTAGTCTTTGGCTAGGCGTATTAAGCGCTCTTGCGTTAAGTAGGGGTGCGATTCAATTTGTAAATCGGCTGGTTTTATTTTGGCGTAGCTCATTAGGTCATTGAGTAGACCTGAGTTGTAGTTGCAAACGCCGATAGTCTTTGCCAAACCTTGCTCAACCAGCGTTTCCATTGCGCGCCATGTTTCAGATAGCGGTACTGGTGCCGTTTGCATTTTGGGTTCGGCTGCATCTGGATCAAAAAACCACTCGGGTGGGTAGCGAGTTTCAAAGGGTACAAATGGTTGGGCGATAGGAAAGTGAATTAAATAGGAATCAAGATACTCTAGACCCAAATCGCTTAAGGTTTTTTCCAAGGCCGGTTTGACATGTTCTGGGCTGTGGTAGGTGTTCCACAGTTTCGAGACAATGGTTAAATCTTCTCGTGTACAAATTCCGTCGGCAATTGCACGGGCTATTCCTTGACCGACTTCGACTTCATTGCCGTAGTCGCAAGCACTATCGAGATGGCGATAACCCACTTTGATGGCGTTGTATACAACATCGGCGCATTCTGAATTGGGTATTTTCCATAACCCTAAGCCGATCGTGGGGTTTTGCTGTTCTGCCATTTTTGCCTCGCAAAGCGTTGACTATTGATGTTAATATGTATCTTATATAAGACATATGTTTTGTCAATCATTTATGTCGGGTATTTTACGCTACTGCCTAAATTACCAGCGATTTTTTAGCGGATGATTCCTAGGCTTGAGATGCGCAAGCGGGCAAGACGACTTATGCTAAGGTCGGTATCTATTAATAAGCTTATAAGCCAGCGATTGCTAAGACGGGTTTAGATTTATGTTGAATACACGGGTGAGCCGATTTTTGCCGGGTTTGGTTTGGTTGCAGGGGTATCGGCAAGGCGTTTTTAAAAGTGATTTGTTTTCCGGCATTACCATTGCATTTATGCTTATCCCGCAGGGCATGGCTTATGCCGTGGTTGCGGGTTTGCCGCCCGAATACGGACTCTATGCTTGCATCTTCCCGCCAATTATTTACGCCTTATTAGGTACGTCGAATAAAATCTCCATAGGTCCGGTTGCGCTGGATTCCATTTTGATTATTACTGGCTTAAGCGTACTGGCGGAACCGGGTACCGAGCATTATCTGGAGTTGGCGATTGCACTGACTTTATTAGTGGGGTTGATTCAGGGCTTTTTCGGTCTAATTAAATTTGGTTTTATCGCCAACTTTTTATCGCACCCGGTTATTGTCGGTTATACCTCAGCAGCAGCGCTGGTTATTATTGCTAGTCAGCTTGAAAGTATGCTGGGAGTGGATGTCGCGGGTGGTAATGTCTTTCAAATAATCTACCAGCTGCTACAACAATTCACCGATTGGAATTGGCTTACCGTTGGTATAGGTTTAGCTGGTTTATGGTTTATGATTTATCCCAAACGTTTTTTCAAAAGCTTACCTAGCGCTTTATTATTAATGATAATCGGTATGCTGTGCTCGGGGATCTGGGGCGCACAAAGCTACGGCGTGGATGTGATTTCATCAGTCCCTCAAGGTTTGCCTTCATTAACAATACCCAAGTTATCCATATCCGAATTGGTTGGCCTATTGCCAGTTGCGCTAACGGTCGCGCTAATGGGTTATGTAGGGACGATGTCGATCTGTAAATCGCAGGAAAAACCGACCGATAAAATTTCTGCCAGACCTAATCAAGAGTTGCTGGCGGTCGGTGCGGCAAATTTCCTAGGTGCGTTTTTTAAAGCTTTTCCGGTCTCGGCAAGCTTTTCCAGAAGTGCGGCGTTTAGAGAGTCGGGCGCTTTAACGCAGGTATCCGCTGTCGTTAGTTCGTTGTTTATTTTGATTACGGTACTGTTTTTAACACCGTTTTTTACCAGTTATCCCTTACCTAAGGCTTTGCTGTCGGCAATTATTATCGTCTCGGTTGCGGGTTTATTTAAGTATGGACAAATGAAAGTACTGTACCAGCAAAACCGTCGTGAATTTTTTATTTTGATGACCACCTTTGTGATTACTTTATTGCTCGGTGTGCAGCAGGGCTTGTTATTAGGTGTCGCGCTGTCGATTCTGATGGTTATCTATAATACCGCCAATCCCCATATGACCGAGTTAGGTTCTATTCAAAACGGCAGTTTGTTTAGAAATGTTAACCGCTTTAGTGAGGCTGTAGTGCGAGACGATGTGCTGATTTTTCGTTTTGATGCACCGCTTTATTTTGCCAACAAGGATTACTTTGTTGAAAATCTTTACGCTTGGGTAAAACGCAGAGAGAGTGGTTTATTAAAGTATGTGATATTTGATGCGGAGGCGGTGAATAGTCTCGATAGCACGGCGATACTGACGTTGCAGCAAGTGATCGAGAACTTTAAAGATCAGGATATTGAGTTTTTTATCAGTAATCCGATTGGTCCGGTTAGGGATATTATTAAAAAATCGTCTTTGTGTGATTATATGTGTGAGCAGTCAATGTTTTCAACCATTCACGATGCAATTACTTATATTGATGATGGCGTGAATATTCATGCGGAAGAGGCGCTGCAAACTAACGATTAGTTGCAAAGACTGTTAAAAAGATAGTTCAGGAAATAGTTAAAAAAATAATTAAGAAAACAGCTAAGTGACACTAACCGAGTAGATAAAACTCCGTGTATCACATAAGCTGGATCGCCATTCAATACATTGATTATTGATGGTCTTGGCGATGCGATCGACTCTGATTAGTGGTGTACCCACATCAAGCGCTAGGCGTTTGGCGGTTTGCTTATTGGCCAGCTCGGCTTGTATTTGCTCTTCAGCATTGGCGACAGAGATACCGTATTCGCGTTGATACAGTGGGTAAAGCGATGCGGAAACGGCCGCCTGCTGGTCAATTTTTGGAAACAGCGCCTGCGGAATAATAATCGTTTCAGCGACACAAGGGGTTTGATCAACCATCCGAAGCCGACGAATCTCATAGACTTGTTCTTTATCTTTTAGCGCCAAAACACTTTGTTCTTGGCGCTTGGCTGCTCGTTGTTTAATCGATTCCACCACGCCTTCGGGTTTTAGTCGGCTACCATCCTGACGAACCAAGCGGAAAAAGCGAAAGTTGGAGGCCTCATTGGTGTGTTCGGTAACAAATGTGCCCTTGCCCTGGCGGCGTTCAACCAGCTTTTCGGCCTCTAAGGCATTGAGTGCCTTACGGACAGTACCTTGACTTACACCAAGTTCCGCCGCTAAAGCGAATTCGCTGGGTAGATTTTCTGATGGTTTCCAGTCGCCATCGGAGATGCGCTTAATCAGCTGCTCGTATACCTGCTTGTATAGCGGCTGGAATCCCAGCGTGTTTTTCATAATGCTTATATCCAATAAAACGGTGTAACAGAACAGGCATATTACGCGATTATCATTATATAAGACATCTGAGCTAGCTTATAAAGGATGTGTGTTTAAAATGGATATCTTACTCTTATATAAGATATCTTATTGTAAAAGTTATCATTGGCAGGTATGATTTTGAGTTAATAGCGGCGACCCGCAGCTTTTGCGTGGTCTTGAATAAGCCTTAGCGATGAAATTAAGAAATAACAATCTCGATAAACTGGGTAATGGCGTCTACGATGTGCTGATTTTAGGCGGTGGCATTAATGGCGCTGTTGCTGCTGCGTCTCTTGCCGCCAAGGGCGCAAAAGTTGCTTTAATTGATAAAGGCGACTTTGCCGGTGAGACTAGCTCCAATTCCTCCAACCTTGCTTGGGGCGGTATTAAATATTTGGAGAGTTACGAGTTTTTGCTAGTTAACAAACTTTGCCAAAGTCGAAATCACTTAATGCGCAGTTACCCCTCTACTGTTAAAGAGGTTCGTTTTCTTACCACGATTCAAAAAGGCTTTCGCTATCCGCCTTTTTTTGTATTTCTTGGTAGCATTTTATATTGGTTTATAGGTCGGTTTTTTACTCAAGCACCAAAATATCTTAGCGCTGGCATGTTAAAGCGCCGTGAGTCGGTGATTGATACCAGTAGTGTGGCCGGTGGCTTTGAATATTCTGATTGTTATCTGTATGACAATGATGCGCGCTTTGTATTTAATTTTATTCGCTCGGCCCTAAGCTATGACTGTGTCGCTGCTAACTATGTTGAGTCCTTAGGTTCCGAGCGCGCCAATGGTATTTGGTCAACCGTCGCACGCGATAATATCAGTGGTGAGATAATCACCATAGAATCCAAAGTACTGATTAATGCCTGTGGGCCTTATGTTGATCAACATAATCAAATGACACAGCAAAACACCGAACATAGACATTTGTTTTCTAAGGGAGCGCATCTAATTGTCGATCGAATCACCGACAGTACACGAGTGCTGGCATTTTTTGCCAGCGATGGACGATTGTTTTTTGTGATTCCGATGGGGCCCAAAACCTGCATAGGCACTACCGACACTCAGATTGAATCTCCGCATGCAAGTGTGAGCGACGAGGATCGACAATTTATCTTGGACAATGCCAATACGCTATTAAGACTTGATCGACCCCTAACCACTGACGATATTATTGCTGAGCGCTGCGGTGTACGCCCATTGGCGTTAAAAGGTGAGGATGGTGTAGCCGATTGGGTTAAGCTATCGCGTAAGCATGTGATTGATATTAATAATCAAGATCAGCATTTAAGTATATTTGGTGGCAAACTAACCGACTGTATTAATGTGGGCGATGAGGTAGCAGATATTGTTACCGACTTAGGTATTAAGCTACCCTATGCCGATAAGATTTGGTATGGAGAAGCCGATGATGCAATTAAACAAGAATTTGTGCATCAAGCGCGGTTGATGGGTTTGGATGCTATGACATCTCCATCCTCTTCCGAACCTCTAACGCAACGACTATGGCGACGCTATGGAGCCAATGCAATCGCAATGCTCGAGGCCATTCGCAAAGATCCAGCTAGCGCGCAGTTATTAATAGAAAACGCTGAGTATTTGCGCTGTGAATTAGAGCATACCGCCGAGCACGAAATGATTACCAAGTTAGAGGATTTTTTACGCCGACGATCTAAAATTGAGTTGGTGATTCCTCGCGAAGATATTATCAATGCGCCGGGTTTATATAAGGCTTGCAAAATTTTATTTGCCGATCAAGCCGATGCCAAATTGCAGGAATATGTCGATTCTTTGCAAGTGCAAAATGAAGCCGCTTAACTAACGGCATAAGATTATTTTAAAAAACATTTTTTGGGATTTGGGTTGATGGCTAATTTTAACTCTGCTGAGCCAGCGTGGAATGATATTCCTGCATTAGATATAACGGCTGCGGCAACGCTGCTTGATGCAGAGACGGTTTTATTTAAAACCAGCGAAGGTGATTTGCTGATTAATCTATTTGCCTTTGGCGCGCGCTTGCGTTTTGCCGAGTGTCAGTTTGGCGACTATGGCATGTTGTTAGATGATGCCTTGCAAAGTAAAGCTGCATTAACACTGGATGCCGATAAGCAGCGTAGTGTTATTAAAGGTGGCGATTATATTTTAACGGTTCAGCATCAGCCGTTTTCCTTTGAGCTAAGCAAGGCTAATAAAGCGGTTCAAAAATCACCTACTGACGGGCATTTTGTTCGCCAATTTCGTTTGCCGCCGGTTGCGCGGCTAGATGAAGGCTGGTTTGTAAGTTTGGAGCTGGCATCTAACGAACCCGTCTATGGCTTGGGTGAAAAATGGGGTGGTCTCAATAAGCGCGGGCAGTTGTTACGTTCTTATAATCACGATGCACTCGGTGTTAATGCAGAAATATCCTATAAAAATACGCCCTTTGCTTGGAGCCCTAATGGATGGGGCGCATTTGTTCACACGCCTGCGCCGGTCACTCACGGTGTAGGTTTTGCGCCGTGGTCGCAGCGCGCTTATGGTTTATTGGTTGAAGATACTTCACTGGATTTATTTTTATTAGCCGGTAATGACGGTGCTGAAATTATTCAGCACTATACCGCCATAACCGGCCGCGCGCCGGTGCCGCCGTTATGGAGCTTGGGGCTTATTCTTTCTAAAGCCTACTACCAAGATGTTGATGAATTATTAGCAACGGCCCATGCAGTGCGCGAGCATAAAATGCCTTGCGATGTAATTACCATTGATGGGCGTGCTTGGCAGGATACTGATACACGATTTGCATTTGAATGGGATCCAAAACGTTATACCGATCCAGCGGCAGTGATTAATGAATTAAAGTCTTTGGATTTTAAAGTTTGTATTTGGGAGTACCCATTAGTCTCGGTTAAAAATCCGCTGTTTGATGAGATGTCAAAAAAGGGTTGGCTGCTAAAAGATAAACGTAGCGGCGAGACCTACCGTTATCAATGGGATATGAGTTGTTTTGGTGAGGTGCTAACACCTCTGCCTGACTCAGGCATTGTCGACTTCACTCATCCCGATGCCTACGCATTTTGGCTCGAGAGCCATAAGCCTTTATTCGATTTGGGTATCGATATGATTAAGGCAGATTTTGGCGAACAGATCGAAGAAAATATGCAGGCGCACAATGGTGATTGTGGCGATGTTCTGCATAACGCTTATACACTGCTGTACAACCGCTGTGTTTATGAGGCGGCAGAAAAATATTGTCAGACGGGGGCGTTTTTATTTAGTCGCTCGTCGTGGATTGGTTCGCAGCGCTATCCCGCCCAATGGGGTGGTGATCCGCAAGGTGACTGGGGTGGTTTAGCCGGTAGTTTGCGCGGCGGTGTTTCATGGGGAATGTCCGGTGCACCTTTTTATGCTACCGACGTTGGCGGCTTTTATGGCGATCAACGAGATGCCGAACTCTATGTGCGCTGGACACAGGCATCTATTTTTTCTGCACATATTCGTTTGCACGGTATTGGTCAGCGTGAACCCTGGAGTTATATTGACGAGACTTTTGGTGAAACAGCGAGTAACGCCGCTTCTGCGGCACTGCAGTTACGTTATCGCTTGCTGCCGTATTTACAACAAGCCATGGTAGAGGCAAGTGAAACCGGTATGCCAGTGCAGCGTGCTATGGTTTTGGCTTTTCCAAATGATCGCGCGGCGTGGGCATTTGAAGATCAGTTTATGTTTGGCGAGCAACTATTAGTTGTGCCATGTTTAGAAGCGGGTGGTAATGTCGAGTTTTATTTACCTGCGGGTAAATGGCGGCGGTTTTTGGCTGACGAAATTTTTGAAGGCGGTCAATACCATCGCTTAACGTTGGCGTTAGACGATATGGCCGTATTTGTTCGTGACGGTGAAAAGATCCCCTTAGGCCCAGAAATTGAAAATACTTGTGCCCTAGAAGGTAAGCCGGCCATTGAAACTTATTGGCCATAGTTCTATAGGTTAATCGCGCTACGCATTTATTTAGCCTAAAGCGATATCAGTTTTTATAAATAATCCTCTCCACGGTAGGGAGTAATAATAAAATGGCTTTAGATGATCTCTTATTAACGTTTGGATCGTGCGCGTTTTTTATGGCGCTGGTGGCTTGGGTTTCTTACCAAAAAACCAAGGGAGAGGTCGATACCAAAGACGGATATTTTCTTGCCGGTCGTGGTTTAACCGGGGTATTTATTGCCGGCTCAATGCTGTTAACCAATTTGTCTGCCGAACAATTGATTGGTCTTAACGGCTCAGCCTATGGTTTTAATATGAGCAGCATGGCTTGGGAAGTGACTGCCGGTGTGAGTACTATCTGCATGGCGCTGATTTTCTTGCCGCGCTATTTAAGCGGTGCTTTTACTACCTTACCCGAGTTTTTAAGCAGTCGTTTTGATGATGATGTTAGACGCTTAACTGTTATTTTATTTATGGTCGGCTACGGCCTTGTCACTATCCCCTCTGTATTATATTCCGGCTCTATTGCGGTGATGCGTTTATTTGATGTGCCGGGATTGCTTGATGTAAGTTACAGCCAAGGGCTAATGATAACGATTTTAGTTGTCGGCATTATTGGCGGTTTGTATGCGGTATTTGGTGGCTTAAAAGCCGTTGCTATTTCTGACACCATCAACGGTTTTGGTTTGCTGATTATCGGCATATTGGTACCGATTTTGGGTTTTGCTGCGCTAGGTGATGGCAGTGTGATGGATGGTATAAAAACGGTTACCACTACCCACACTGAAAAACTCAATGCGATTGGCGGGCCTAAAGATCCTACGCCGTTTGGTACGATTTTTACCGGTATGATTTTCGCCAATTTATTTTATTGGTGTACCAATCAATATGTTATTCAACGAACGCTAGGAGCGAAAAATCTAGCTGAAGGGCAGAAGGGCGTTATCTTTTCAGGCTTTTTTAAAATTCTGGTGCCTTTTATGATGATGATGCCGGGCATTATTGCATTTCATCTTTATGGTGGTGGGCTGCAATCGATTGACTTGGCGTTCCCGCAATTAATTAAAGATGTGTTGCCAGTTTATATGTCGGGGTTTTTTCTGGCGGTATTATTAGGTGCGGTATTTAGTTCGTTTAACTCTTTATTAAATAGTGCAGCAACACTTTTTTGTTTAGATGTTTATGAACCCTTAAAGAAAGAAAAAGTTAGCGATGCGCAAATGATTAAAGTCGCTAAGATCGCCAGTATAGTGATCGCTATCTTTTCTTTTATTGTCGCACCATTATTGCAATACGCCCCTGAAGGTTTGTGGCAGATAATTAGAATATTTACCGGCTTTTATAATATCCCCGTTGTTGCTGTAGTTATCGTGGGTTTATTTACCAAGCGTGTTCCGGGTCTTGGCGCTAAGGTTGCCATTATTTTTCATATTATTGCTTATGGCTTATTAAAGTTTGTTTTTGACGAGCAGATCGATATTCACTTCTTACATCTTTACGCAATATTATTTGTAATTGAAGTCGCGATTATGTTGCTTATTGGCTATTTCAAACCCTTAGAACAGCCTTGGCAGTTTGAGCGCAAGCATGAAGTTGAGTTAGTGCCTTGGGCTTATGCGATACCAGTATCCATTACCTTGTTTTCATGCATTGCCGCTTTGTATGTATTGTTCTCACCCGTTGGTTTGGTTACCGGATTCGGCCCACTATTTTGGCCAGTGATGACACTTATATTGCTGCTAAATATTATTGGCTGGTTTTATAGTTTGAAACGCTGGCGTTACACCTATGCGGATTACATTAAGAAAGAGACTGCTTCGTAAAACATTACCGAATAAAAATTGTTTGTTTAATAAGAGACCGTTTAAAACGACAGTGTTTAATACGGCATTGAAGAATAAGAAAAAATTGTTTATTCAGTATGCAAATGTTTTGTATTGTTTATTTCTTAAGCGAAAGGGTCTTTTCTGCATGCTAATAAATGACTGAAATTTCGCCGAATCATATGTCGATAATTTAATACTCCGCTGATTCGTACACTAGTTACTATATCTTATATAAGACATCATCTGTATGATACTTCGCTTCTAGTGTCTTATGGGTAATGCTGCTGGTTGAATAGCAATCAGTGAGGATTTACCAAATCAAGTCGCTACGAGTATTGGGAAGTTTTGAAAAATAACTACCGGCAGTTTTGTTAGACCGGTTATAACTAGATCAAAAAAATACCAACGGGAGAGTTCCATTATGATGAAAAAAACAGCAGTGAGTCGGGCTTTGGCCTTGATGATACCTGCGAGTCTGGCTTTTCAGGCTCCAGTCGCGTTAGCGTTGGAAGAGATTGTTGTGACATCTCAGAAGCGCGAACAAAGTTTAAGTGATGTTCCTATCGCTGTATCAGTATTAGGAACAGAACAAATCGATTCTACTTTTTCAAATAGTATTGAATCACTTCAGGCGTATATTCCTTCGGTGAGTTTCCGAACGGGTAATACTACGCGTAACTCGGCATTAACCGTGCGTGGTATTGGTACTGTTTCGTTTAGTATTGGTGCTGAGCCAAGTGTCTCAACAGTAGTTGATAACGTTGTGCTTGGTCGTTCTGGCCAAGCGTTTGGCGATTTGTATGACTTGGAGCGCATAGAGGTATTACGTGGTCCACAAGGCACTTTATTCGGTAAGAATGCATCGGCAGGTGTAGTTAACTTAGTGACTAAAAAGCCAACCGAAGAGTTTGAAGGCTATGTTGATTTCTCTTTCTTCCAAGATGATGAGTATCGAGCTAAGGCGCGTGTATCGGGTAAATTAACCGATAGAATTAACGCCAGCGTAACCGTGATGGACGCGGAGTTTGATGGCTATATCGATAACGTATTCACTAATGAAAAAGTTAACGGCTATGACAAGCAGGGCATTCGTGCGATGTTTGATGTAGAAGTCAGTGATGACACACAAGCATTAATTATTTATGAGGATTATGATGCCGATAATGACTGCTGTGATGATCTGGTAGGTAGAAACACTAATGCCTCGCGTCCATTAGATCCTTCGGTATTTGTTTCAGGCTCGGGTTTGAATCTTGATCAGCGCAGTGTCGATCATGATTTCCAAACACGTACGCTAGACTCAACAACCGCGCTGTCTTTGCAGTTGGTTAAATCTATTGGCGATTATACCTTAACGTCGATTACTGCTAGAAGAACCTGGGAAAACACAGAGTTCCGCGAAGGTGATTTCACTTCACAAAATGGTGATTCAACAGATATCGTAGATTTTTCTACCGTTGGTTTCCAGTTGCATGATGTGGGTCCACAAGAGTGGCGTCAATTGTCGCAAGAGATTCGCCTAGCGTCTCCCGGTGGTGAATTGGTTGATTGGCAAGTGGGTGGTTTTTATTGGGATATCGATTCGGCCCGTAACTTTACCCGTGAAGCCAGTTGTCAGGATACCGCTGATAACACCGCTATCCTCGTTGCAGCGAACGCCGCAGATACCACTTTGGGTTTAACTTGTCAGCAAAATGATATTGTTTCTGCAACTGCATTTATGAGCACCGAGTTTACTAACTACGCGGTGTTTGGTGATGCGAGCTGGAATCTTACCGATGCGTTTAGCGTGTTGTTTGGTTTGCGCTATACCGATGACGAAGTAAGCTTTAAACATAATCGTCGAAACAATGATGAGTTTGGTCGTCGAGGTGTTGGTGTTAGACAAGCGACGCTGGATACAGATTTTGACGGCAAAACTAGCGATACCAATTTGTCTGGTAAGTTAGGTGTTCAATTTAACCTTGGTGAGAGCAATTTACTTTATGCCACTTACTCTACCGGTTATAAAGGTCCTGCGTTTAACGTTTTCTACAATATGAGCGCTAACGACATTAACCCAATTGATGCAGAGGAATCTGACTCGTATGAACTGGGTTATAAATACACCGGTGAAAACTTGTTCGTAAGCTTTGCTTTATATCAAACTGAGATTGATGATTTTCAAGCGAATGACTTCGATGCTTCTGATGGTGTAACGACTACCGGCTTTACCAATGGTGGTGATGTTGAAACCCAAGGCGCAGAGCTTGACTTTCAATGGCAAGCACTTGAAAACTGGATTCTTCGTGGCGGTATAGCTATTTCTGAAGCGGAAACCACCTTAGGTGATGACCTACCATTTGCACCAGATTCTAAATACTCACTTACTAGCGATTACACTATAGAGATGAGCAGCGGTTCAGAATTGGTACTTAATGCTTCTTATGTTTATACCGACGAGCAGTTGTCAGGTAATATTGGCCAAAATGAAATGACTAACCCAGAAGTTTTGCTTCCGGACTACGATATAATTAACGCCAGCGTGACTTACCGTGCACCGGATGATACTTATTCAATATCATTAATCGGTAAAAACCTAACTGATGAATCTTATGCAACCACTTACAGTGGTGACGGCTTCCGATATCAAATTCCGCGTGATGCTGAAAGATACTTTGGTGCCAATTTCAGGTTTAACTTTTAAACCATTGTTTTCCATTTTGTCTTGTCGATTGACAGGGGCGGTTAAACCGCCCCTTTTTTTTGTCCGCATTTCCTGCCATCCCTCCATGCTTATTTTACTTTTCCGGTGCGATGGGTACTTGCCTTAGGTAGGGTTTTGAATTACTTTCCTAAGCCTTTGACGACGGTCAAGGTTAAGCTGATAATGTCCCGCGAGGGTATGGCTTGGCTCAGCTGCTTGCAGCTGTTGGAATGGGCATTAAACCTCGGTACACGTAATACGATTCCGAATTAGTGTGTGGTGTTGGTCACAAGAAGTAACACAAGGTAATCCTATGTCTTTAAGTGCGAGCTTTCAGCCGCTTTATAAGCAAGTATACGATTTGTTAACTGGCCGATTGGTTGAGGGGCATTGGAAGCCTTCTGAGTCGATACCCAGTGAAATGGCGCTTGCTGAGGAGTTAGGCGTTAGCCAAGGTACGGTGCGCAAAGCATTAAACCAAATGGTGGCAGAGAATTTGCTCGAACGGCAACAAGGCAAGGGCACCTATGTTGCCGAGCATACGCAAGAGAGTTCCTTGTTTCGTTTTTTTCGCCTGCGTGAGCCACATGGTGAAAGCCTAATTCCTGAGACGCAGGTACTATCATCTTCACGTCGAGCCGCCACTCAAAAGGAGCGTGATCAGCTTGGGCTAACGGCCAAAGTGCAAGTGGTAGAGTTGCTGCGCTTACGATTTTTAAAAGGTGAGCCAGCGATCTTTGAAAAGGTTATTCAGCCGCTGTCGGTATTTCCGAATATTGATAAAGAGCAAGTCTTACCTAATTCCCTATATACGCTTTATCAGGAAAAATACGGCATTAGTATTGTCTCAGTGCGAGACGAATTGCGCGCCACTGAATTACCCAAGGCGTATGCCAAGCATCTAGGCTTGCCAGCGGGTTCGCCAGTACTGAAGGTAGAGCGAGCGAGTATTCATATCGATGGTAGGGTCGTTGAGCTAAGTCACGCCTATTGCAGTACCAAGCACTTTGTTTATTCGGTTCAGCATAAATAAATCCGCGCCTAGTAAAATGTGCGCTAAGTATACTATCGTGTTAAACCACTAAGCCTCATACGCAATATGGCACTTAAGTTTAAAAATTTTCGACGATTGGGTTCGGATTTTAAATCTACGCCGGTGCCTGAAGAATTTATTCGCAAGCAAAATAATCTTTACGTTATTGAATTTGTGCAATTCCTGTTGGCTCTGTTCTTTATCGGTAATCAACTTTACGCACAATTCAACGAGCTGAATACTGATTTTTATCATTGGGGGTTAGGTCTGGCTTTTTTATTTTCGATGATTAGCTGTACCGTTGAAAGTAAATATTATCGTACCGTTGTGGCGGCTGCATTTTTAAGTTGTCTGCTGATAGGAATACAGCAGTCTTGGCATAGCTATATTCTGTATGCCGTAACGGCCGGTGTCATTGTAGTGTTCTACTTCTTATATTTACACTCAGCTAATGAAAAGTATTTTTTGTGGTTAAAATCAATATCGCAATAATATTTTTTCCAAGCATTTTTCCTTAAATATTTTTTGCCGCGATTGACTATGAATACAATTGATTTACAAGCAACGCTAAGCGGTAGCACTGTCACCCTGCGTCCACTGCAGGCGGATGATTTTGAGGCCTTATATAAAGCGGCATCAGATCCGCAAATATGGGCGATGCATCCAGACTCTTCGCGTTATCAGCGCGATGTGTTTGAGCAGCGGTTTTTTAAAAGTGCTATTGCAAGTGGTGGTGCGTTAGCGATTGTAGAAAATAAAACAGGCCGGGTTATTGGCTCTTCTCGCTATTACGAATACGATGCAAAAAAAAGCGAGATTTCTATTGGCTATACCTTTCTAGAACAGTCGCATTGGGGGGTGGGAACTAACAGTGAAATGAAAGCCTTAATGCTTGAGCATATCTTTCAGTACGTTGATGTTGTCTGGTTCCATGTCGGAAAAGTTAATCTGCGCTCACGCAATGCCGTTGAAAAACTAGGTGCAGTACTTGATTATGAGAAAGCCCGTGAGCTTAACGGTGTTCCTTATGTGCAGCTGTATTATCGTTTGGATAAATCGAATTATCTTTGCTAGCAGTCTATTCTGGATTGATGGGATTTATCAAAGGTTTCCACCACTGCTTACTAGGTAGCTTATCCTTAATGTTTATTATTTCTCCCAGTATCGGTGTAAGTAAATTCTCCTGCTGTTCTTTTGCGGCTTTACTTAGCCGTTCAATCGGCTCATACCAAGAGTGCAATCCTAAATCAAACATGCCCCAGTGTATCGGCACTAATAAATCACCGCGTAAATCCTGATGCGCTTGCACGGTTTGTTCTGGTGTTTGATGAATATAAGGCCAGCCATCATCATAGGCACCGTTTTCCAGAAAAGTTAAATCAAATGGACCAAGCTTATCGCCAATTTCTTTGTAATGGGGGCCGTAACCTGAATCGCCACTAAAAAATACTCGCTGCGTTTTCCCGCTAATGCTCCATGACGCCCAAAGTGTTTTATTATTATCAATTAACCAACGGCCAGAAAAATGCTGTGCCGGTGTTGCGGTTAGTGTTAGTCCATTAAGTTCGGTGCTCTCCCACCAGTCTAGCTCGGTAATTCTATCCGTTTTAACACCCCATGATTTTAAAAGTTTGCCAACGCCGAGAGGCACGATAAATTGTATATTACCTTTGGCTAGTTTCTTAATGGTTTTTTTATCCAGATGATCGTAATGATTGTGAGAGATAAGCACTACATCAATATCGCTTATTTTATCCAGGGTGATAGCGGGTGGCTGAAAGCGCTTGATAGAAAAGGGTACTGGCGAGGCGTATTTGGAAAAAATCGGATCTAGCAGTATGCGAATGCCTTCGACTTCAAGAAATATCGTCGAGTGTCCTAGCCAAATAAACCGCAGTTCATTACTCTTGCTTGCCAACATTGATGGCGCTGTAGTAACTTCCGGAAGTTTTTGCGTGGGTCGACGATCATTTTTACTAAAAAAGAAATCGTAAATAATTTTTGGTGAGGTTTGCCTGCCAACAACTTCAGGTGTTGGCACAGTATTTTTAAAAATCTTATTTTCTTTATCGTATTGCGTTGAATTAGCTATACGCTGCGTTGTGGATGCCTGATCTAAATCTTTAGCGCTTACATGAATTGAAGAACAGAAAATGAAAACGATAAGACTAACAATAGCTCGGTAAGTGTTGATTATTATAATCCTATCGCTTTGTGTTTGCTTGCTAACTTTATGGCTATGGTAACCGCAGTTTGAAATATAAATTTATTTTATTCGGCGTCGTTTGGAAAAATACAAGCCGGATAAAGCGCTAACAAACAATAATAGCGCCGAAGGTATAGGTACTTGCGAGTTTTGTCCGGGTGTGCCTTCAATGCCGACAACATCGTAAATAAAATTATCATATCCCACGCCACTAATATCATCGTTAACCAAGCTTAAGCCGGCGATATTAAATGCGCCGTCGTCATTGATAAAGCCAAATGAAAGTACCGCTGAGCCATCCAGTGCTAGCGTAAACTGATTCAGTAAGGAGCCATCTCTTGCCCAAAACGATGCGATAACATTGCCACCAATACCTTCGCTATCGACGTCACTACCCAAGACATCAAAAGCGATTTGTGATTGATCAAAATCGAAAAGTACTGCAACCGAGCCTTCGCCTAAACTCATCACCGAGCTCTCGCCTGACAATCCGCTATTGCCACCTAAGTTACCGGTGGTAAGGTTTTCGCCAGCAACGCCGTTCGATAAACTTAATTCATCGGTGGGTGTGCCGATAAGTGTATCTAAACCGCCGACCTCTACAACTGTTTGTCCTGCAAAGCGCTCGGAAAATGATGTTAGTCCGGATTCCAGTACGCCATCATAGCTTACCAGCTCGTCTGGCAATAACCCCAGATCTTCAAAGTCGACAATATTTGTCGCGGTTAAAGAGCTTGAAGCCACTTGAATAAGTGCTGCTTGGCTTGTGAGTGATAGCAGTAGTGTTGCAGTACCGATAATTGTTGATGTGGTAAGTTTACTTAAAGAAGGTGAAGCGTTTGGGGTGCGCATAATATGGTTTCCTTATTATTGTTTTACTTTTTTATGTTTGTTATCGGATCTTATTAGTTGCGATATTCATTTTGCGACGATTACAAGCGATTGTAAATATCGATACCGGATGTTTATTAATAAGCTGTTACTTATGTAATGCAGGAGTAAGTTTATTTCGCATAATTAACGTTACCGCCTTGGCTAAGCAACTGATAATATTGGATTATTAAGTTGCTGTGTTTTTAATGTTCTAGCGGCTTAGGTGTAGCGAATAGTTTGATCACACACGGGTAGTTTAATAGCGATAATGATGACAATGACAAAAACGTATACAGCGAGTATCAAAAACGCCAAGGGTCTAACAGCTTTGCTAATTGGTGGCACAGGGCCTACTGGTCACTATATTGTCAATGGGCTATTGGCGCGTGGTTATAGCGTAGCGATACTGCATACCGGTAATCATGAAGTTGACGAGATTCCCGCCGAGGTCGAGCATATTCATACCGACCCTTATAATGAGGCTTGTTTAGTTGAGGCTTTGGCCGACAGAATGTTTGATTTATGCGTGGCGACTTATGGGCGCTTGCGTGTGATTGCCAAACTAATGCAAGGCAAGTGCGGGCATTTTATTTCAGTCGGTGGTCAGCCCTGTTATGTGGGTTATATGAATCCGATGGCCTGCAAGCCCGAAGGTATGCCTGTGCCTACTAGTGAAGATGCTTTACTGGTATCAAAGCCTGAGCAAGATGAAAAAGGTTATCGCATTGTGTTAACCGAGCAAATGTTATTTGAGACGCAGCCCGACGCCACCCATTTTCGCTATCCAATTGTTTATGGTAAATATCAAGCGCTACCGCGCGAATGGAGTATTGTTAAGCGTATTATGGATGGTCGGCCACATATTATTTTGGCCGATGATGGTTTGTCATTGCTTAGTTTGGGTTATGCGGAAAATCTAGCGCATGCATTATTATTAGCCGTTGATCAGCCTGAAAAATCTCGCGGTGAAATATTTAATTGCAGTGATGAGCATACTCTAACAGTTAGGCAAATGGTCGAAGTGATTGCCGAAGGTCTGTCGCATAACTGGCGTATAGTCTCTATGCCCTATGAGTTAGCTAGGCCGGCAAAGCCATTAATTATGCAGCCGCTAAGCACGCATAAGATGGTTGATATTGCCAAGCTACGTACGCGCTTGGGTTATAAGGATATTGTTAAGCCTGAAATCGCACTGCAGCGTACTGCAAAATACTTGCTTGAAAATCCACTGGATAATGAAGGCTGGCAAGTTAAAGCGCTAGAAGATCCCTTTGATTATGCCGCCGAAGATAAATTAATTGAGGCTTGGGATAAAGCGATTGCCTCAATGCCGCCAGTAGAGTTTGCCGTTGAGCCGGGTTATACCATGGCGTATAGCGGGCCGGGCGGAAGAGAACGAACAAATAAAAACTTTTAATGATCTGATCAAGCTCGATCACGGTTTTGAGCCACTTCCTTAGGCGATGGGATCTGGCCGCAGGCCGAGCAATGAATATCAATTGCCAGTGTTGCCCCGCATGTTTCATGAATAAGATTGGCTGCGGCTGGTTTTTCTGTCATCCAATCAATTGCCCATTGGCGCAATGCCATAGTAAAAGGATATAGCGACTTGCCTTTAGCTGTTAGTTTATAGGCATAACGGGGCGGGTTTTCCTGATAGCGTTGACGTTTAAATACCTCTGCTTCCACCAATGTTTTTAAGCGCTCTACCAAAACCGCCGAAGCAATTTGTAGTGGCCGTAAAAAATCATCGTAGCGATTAGTGCCAAAAAACGCCAATATCAAAATCAGTAATGTCCAGCGATCACCAACAAGGTTGGTCAGTTGTACAGGCGTATCAGGATTTATTACCGGCGTGGATGTTCTCACGCGACGATGTCCATGAATCGTTTTTAAAACGTCTACTTGCGTGCCAAGCTCACTGTCGTGATCCAACCATTTAATATCTTCTAACTGCAATTTTTGTTGGCAATGTCGGCAGGCAATCTCGGGATGCAAAGTATTTTTGCAGCGGGTATGAAAGCGCTGGATATCTAATACGGGATTATGTTGCGGGTTCCAATCAAGCTCCCACTGCTGAGCTAGTAGTGAAGCGCCAAATAGCGCCAGTCCTTTTTCGCTAAGCCGATACTCAAAACGTCTTGCCGATGGCGAGTAGGGGCGCTTATAAAAAATATCGTGATCAACCAAGGCCTTAAGCCGACGAGTAAGTGTTGCACGGCTAGCGCCGGTGGCTTCACGAAATTGCTCAAACCGGCGATGGCCAGAAAAAGCGCCCTGCAAAATAAGTAGCGTCCAGCGATCACCAATAATATCTAAACTATTGGCAATGGCTTGATCGAGAATAAGAGGTTTGTCTGGCATTAGCTAATGTTATCAAAGCCTTAGCTGCGGTTATACAGTAGATCGCGAGCGGCTACCTTGCCAGAGTCAAAATTAGATCTTATTAGTCTCATAGTAAGGTAAGTGTTGATGCTTGTTATATAGACAATATGTGCTGTTTTATATGGATTGGGGAGGTTGACTCGCTTAATTCAAATTTGATAGTCTCATAGTAGAAGTAACTAAAGATGAATGCTACATAGTTAGATTGAGCTGCTTACTTCTATTCTCCCTATGCCTTGCCTTAGCGACTGAGACAACTTGCCATGAATATCACTTGGAAAAACACCGTTGAACATACGCTCAAGCCTAGCCCGCATCCGTATTTAAGCGGTGCGTGGACACCCAACTTTACCGAGTACGACGCCGAGGATATGGAGGTTATTGGCAGCATTCCCACGGATATTGACGGCATCTATATACGTAATACCGAAAACCCGGTGCACGAGGCGCTGGGTCATTACCATCCGTTTGATGGCGATGGCATGTTACACACAATGGCTTTTAAAGACGGTAAGGCGGTATATCGCAATCGCTTTGTGCGAACCAAGGGTTTTGACGCCGAGCAAGAAGCTGGCAAGGCTTTGTGGACAGGGTTTGTTAATGATGCGTCTAAATCAAAGAGGCCCGGCACCGGTGTGCAAGGTTATTTAAAAGATGCATCGTCGACTGACGTGATTGTTCATGCAGGACAAATTCTTTCAACTTTCTGGCAATGCGGTGATGGTTATAGGCTTAACCCCTATACGCTTGAGCAATATGGCGCGGAGCGCTGGACACCTATTGACGGCATTTCCGCGCATCCCAAAGTTGATGAGCGCACCGGCGAGTTATTATTTTTTAATTACTCCAAGTACCCGCCGTATCAGCACTACGGTGTGGTTGATAAAAATAATAAGCTGGTTCATTACACACCGGTGCCATTACCCGGGCCACGCTTGCCACATGATATGGCGTTTAGCAAAAACTATTCTATTTTGGTGGACCTCCCGATGTATTGGGACCCGGAAAAACTTGCCCAAGGTTTACATCATCCTTGTTACTTTCCCGATCAAACTACACGCTTTGCGATTTTGCCACGCTATGGCGGCGAAAAAGATATTATGTGGTTTGAGGCTGCGCCTACTTATGTTTTGCATTGGATGAATGCCTATGAAGAAGGTGATGAACTTATTCTCGACGGCTATTTTCAAGACAAGCCGTCGCCACCGCCATTGCCGGGTTTACCCAAAGCAGTAGGTTTATTAATGTCGAATATTGATCAGCACTCCTTTCAATCCAAACTGCATCGCTGGCGATTTAATTTAAAAACCGGTGAGGTGAATGAGCAGCATCTTGATGAGCGCGTATTGGAGTTCGGCACATTTAATCAACGGTATGCGGGTCATAAATCGCGTTACTTGTATTCCACTTGGGGCGAGCCCGGTTGGTTTTTATTTTCGGGTTTGGTTAAGCATGATTTGGCTACCGGCGAATCTACAGAGCTGGCTTTTGGTGAGCAGCGTTTTGGCAGCGAGGCACCGTTTGCGCCAAGGGTAAACGCCTGTAGTGAGGACGATGGGTATCTGGTCAGTTTTATCACGGATATGCAAGCCAATCGCTCGGAGTGTATTTTAATCGACGCCAAAGATATTGAGGCGGGGCCTGTCTGCCAAATTATATTGCCGCATCGAATTGCCAGCGGCACGCATGCCACATGGGCTGATGGCCCAGCCACGCGTGAAGATATAAAACGGTCGCAATGTACAGCCTAACAATAAAACTTAGAGGTGGGTGATGCTGAGTCCGCAGCGTATTTATATTCTTGGTGGTTATCAAAGCGACTTTTCCCGTAATTGGGCGCGTGATGGTCAGCCACTCTATGACGGTTTTGCAACTACGGTACAGCAGGGTTTGCAAGCCACGGGTTTGGACGCCGCTGATATTCAGGTCGGGCATGTTGGTAATTTTGTTGCGCCGCTCTTTACTGGGCAAGCGCATTTAGGTGGGTTCTTTGGTCATATAGATCCGGCCTTGCATTATCTGCCTGCCAGTAGTCATGAAGCGGCCTGTGCATCAGGCTCCATGGCAATGCTTGCCGCAATGGCTGACATAAGTGCAGGTTATTATGATTTAGCCTGTGTCTTAGGCGTTGAACAAATGCGTAATGTTGCTGCTGAAAAAAGTTCAGAGAATTTGCGCGCCGCCGCATGGGTAGGGCAGGAGTGGCAGCATACGCCTTATGTTTGGCCCTGTGCATTTGATAACTTATTAGATGAATACGATCAGCGTTACGGTGTTAATGCAGAGCATTTGCAAGCGATCTCAAAAAAGAATTTTGCTAACGCGCGTAACAATCCCAATGCGCAAACGCGCAATTGGACATTAGATGAAAATAGTTTCTCTAATGATGACGAAGCCAATCCAGTGATTAGTGGGCGTATTCGGCGTTATGACTGCGGGCAAATTAGTGATGGTGCAGCGGTAGTGTTTCTTGCAAGCGAATCGCGGGCTCGGCAATATGCCAAATCGCATAATGTGGATTTACAGCAAATACCGTATATCAAATCCTTTGCGCATGTTGGCGCACCCATGCTATGGCAAGAAAAATTACGATTAAGTGCCGGGCAGGATTATATTTTTCCGCATCTGCAAGGTTTATTTAAACAAGCCTTAAGCGATGCCGGTTTTGAATCTGTTGCCAGCCTTGATGGTTTGGAAGTGCATGATTGTTTTTCAATAACTGAATATATGCTGCTTGACCATAGTGGTTGGTATCCGCCCGGTCAGGCATGGCAAGCCATTGAAGCGGGTGATACCGAAGTGGGCGGAAAGCTACCAATTAATAGCAGTGGTGGATTGTTAGGGCTTGGTCATCCGGTTGGTGCAACCGGCGTGCGTATGGTATTAGATGCTTACAAACAAAGTTGCGGTATCGCGGGTGATTATCAAATTGAAGGTGCCAATAATTTAATGACAGTTAATTTGGGTGGTAGTGCAACCACTTGTGCCAGTTTTATTATTGGGCGTGATTAAAATGAATACGGCTTATATTATTGATGCGGTAAGAATTCCGCGCGCAAAAATAACCAGCGATGCTGAAAAAAAGCAAGGCGTTTACGCTCAGCTAAAACCGGTTGATTTATTAAAACCTCTATTTAACGCCATATGTGAGCGCAATGATTTTTTGTCGCATCATGTCGATGATGTTTTATTAGGTTGCGCAACGCAAAGCGGTGATCAAGGCGCCAATCTGGCAAAGATCGCTGCGCTTTATGCGGGTTGGTCCGATAAGGTTGCTGGTATAACGCTAAACCGTTTTTGTTGTTCAGGACTTGATGCGGTTAACTTAGCTGCTAGTAAAATTATCGCTGGGTCAGATGATCTGGTAGTCGCGGGTGGTGTAGAGCAATTAACGCGCGTGCCGATGTTTTCGGATCGTGGTGCATGGTATAGCGATAAGGACGTTATGGAGCGTACGCGTTTTATGCATATGGGTTTGGCTGCCGATTTAATTGCCGTGCAAGAGAATTATAGCCGTGCGCAACTTGATGATGTTGCATTGCAATCTCATCAGCGTGCAGCCCATGCGGTTAGCAACGCTTACTTTGAGCATTCAATAGTAAAAGTAAACGATGCGCAGGGTGGCAGTTTGCTTGATAGTGATAACGCCATCCGCCAATCTATCGATGCACAAAAACTTGCGAGCCTACCGGCAAGCTTTACTGATTTTATAGCTATGGGCCAGCAAGTTGTCGATAAGGTTTATCCCGATACAGAATTAAGAGCTTTGCACAGTGCAGGCAATTCGCCGGCCTTGGTTGATGGTGCATCATTAGTATTGTTAGCCAATCAAGCCAGTTGTCAGCGCTTGGGTTTAAAGCCGCGAGCACGTATTCGTCATTTTGCCAATGCCAGCGATGAACCGGTCCGTATGTTAACCGGTCATATTCGAGCCACAGAAAAGCTATT
Organism: uncultured Pseudomonadales bacterium; assembly: GCA_905480475.1. Classification (GTDB taxonomy): domain Bacteria; phylum Pseudomonadota; class Gammaproteobacteria; order Pseudomonadales; family UBA7434; genus UBA7434. The sequence goes on from CAJQQO010000007.1 coordinate 37,787, forward strand.
GCGAGCGACCAATCTAACACCCGCTGATATTGATTTTTGGGAAGTCAACGAATCATTTGCGGCAAGCGCATTAAAGTACCAACAGGATTTTGCTATAGCCGATAATTGTTTTAATGTTAACGGCGGTGCGATTGCTATGGGGCATCCCTTGGGCGCAACCGGTGGTAATTTACTGGGGATGTTGCTTGATGAGCTAGAGCGCCGTGATCAAAAACGTGGGGTTGTAGCGATATGTGGTGGCGCTGGTGTAGGTGTCGCTACACTTATTGAGCGACTGACTGATGCGGAAATGGGTGCGTAGTTCTAGTTGCTATCTTTGTATTCAAGAGTATTCGCTGGTGGCAAGCCAAGTTATACTAGCGCCTCAAAAAGTCTAATAGCTAAAGCGCTGGATCAGCCTCTTTGAAATAACTGCGAGCAGCCAGTGCTTGAAGCTGCGGTAGCTGCAAGCATAGACAATAAAATATAAGAAGGAATAGGGCGTAGAAATGAAGCGTAGGCAATTTGGCAAAACAGCAATTTTAGGTGCCGCTGGTTTAATTGGTGGTGGTGCGGTTTGGCTTGGTATGGACAGAGCGCATGAGGAATTGACTATCACCTCTGCATTGGCGAAGTTGGAAGTGTTGTCGAATAAGCCGTTATCCAATTCAGGTGAATGGAATCCTTATCAAATATTTATGCACTGCGCGCAAAGTGTTGAGTATTCAATGACAGGTTTTCCCGAGCATAAGTCTGCGCTTTTTAAAAATACTGCGGGTCAGCTTGCCTTCTCGGTCTTTTCTGCTCGCGGTGAAATGAGCCATGGTTTAAGTGAGCCGATTGCTGGGGCACCGCTATTTACTGCGGAGCAAGACGTGGATAGCGCTATCAATCGTTTGAAACAATCGCTAATGGATTTTGAAAGTTATCAAGGTGATCTGGCTCCGCATTTTGTTTATGGTGAGTTATCCCGTCAGGATTATGAAATTGCTCATGTTATTCATTTGAATAATCATTTGTTTGAAATTCAAATGTTGGAAGCTTAAATCTAAAACCTTAACTTCTCAGGCATGCTTTTATTTTACTGTTTCCAAAGTCCTAAATTAATTTGCTGGCGAATACCAAACCGGTGATGTCACCGCGCGCTCTTGTAACCATGCGGGCTGGTCTTTAGGAAGTGGTACATCGAGTCGATGCGCATCGTAGGTGCTCCATCGGCAGGTCGGTATTTGCAAAACACGTGCATAATAAAAAGCCCGTTGCGCTGAGTTAAACTCCGGATCATGCCAGACGGTATTAAACGTCGCGTCACCTTGCTCTTTGTTAAAACTGCAATCATCTAACACAGGCGGTGTAACTTCTAATGCGCAGCGATGCGTTTTTAAATCGGGTCGCACTCCGCCAGCACAAGCGACATCATAAACACGCTCAATTGCTTTACCGTTTTCAACCCATGATTTAATCATTTGCAAACGCTCTAACGGTGCAGCTTGTGGATCTTGTACGGCCTGCAAGATAAATGACAAGGCTTGATCTTTAGTGGCGGCTTGGTTTGATAACTCGCCACCCATCGGAACTCCGCGAGCATAGCCGTTAGCTGCCGTATTTTTAAGATCTGCATTATTAAAATCCCAGCCGGCAAATAAACGAATGCGCATACGCGGGCCAGAAGTGGCAAAGACTTCGCGTGCACGCAATGCATCAAATAAATCCTCACGGGTATTGGCTTCGGCCCAAATTCCCGCTAAGCCAGCGGCACTAAAAGGCGAGCTGCGTGGGCCGTCGGCAAAATCAAAGCCCTCAGGTTTTTCACCACCTAATAAACGCACTTCGCGCGTGCCATCCGATACACCGATCTTGCCAAAGTAATTAGACTCTTCAACTGCGCTTGCGGCATTGTGTCCATCGGATGAGCCAATCATGCCAAAGCGATAGGGGTTAACACCGCGATCGGCTTCCATCTCTAAACCATCTTTCATAGCCTGGCGTGCGTAACTGCCTTTTGCTTCGCCAATAACATCCGGTTTGCCTAATATATTTTCCAGCATCGCGAATTGCGCCCATTCATCATTTGTTGATAGC
>CAJQQO010000008.1 GCA_905480475.1 uncultured Pseudomonadales bacterium
CCAAATCGACATCAAAAATTGCTTGTTTTTCGCCATAAAAAACATCGACATTACGCATCGACATTTTGGCGTTTTTTACTGCAAAATCTCCAACAGTTTGACTGTAGTCGATCTCATTATTACCTGCCTCGCGATTCGAAGCGCGATCAGAAGCCGCCCGCGATTTCGCGGTATCCACTTGATCTGCCTTGCTTGTAGCTGTAGCTGTAGCTGCAGTCGCAGATTTGCTAGTAACAGTTTGCTGCATTTGACGCCCTTCCTGTTTTCCGGCATGCCGAGTATTAAGTATAAACTTTTCCGCCGAAAGTGTTTCCGACTCTATTGAGGTGCTCTTTGTATCCGCTGATTCTAAAGCTGTAACGCTCATCCCACAATCTCAAGGCGATAAATTGCGCCGTATTAAAACGCTACCAACGGCGCTCAAAGCTTTTACGTAGCAATACCGCAATCCCATTCATCGCGACCAAAAACAGTAGTAACACCATAATCGCGCCCGATGTCCGCTCGACAAATGCGCGCTCAGGACTATCTGACCATAAGAATATTTGTACCGGCAAAACCGTTGACGGATCAGTAAATGCCGCAGGGATATCGACGATAAACGCCACCATGCCAATCATTAATAGCGGAGCCGTTTCGCCCAAAGCCTGCGCCATACCAATAATCGCTCCGGTCAACATACCCGGCATTGCCAGCGGTAGAACATGATCAAAGATGGTTTGCATTTTAGACGCTCCCAAACCGAATGCGGCTTCACGAATTGACGGTGGCACCGCTTTTAGCGCAGCGCGGCTGGAAATAATAATCGTTGGCAAGGTCATTAGTGTTAGAACAATACCACCGACCAAGGGTATAGAGCGCGGCATACCAAATAGATTTAATAATACTGCCAAACCCAATAACCCAAAAACAATAGAAGGTACGGCGGCAAGATTATTGATATTCACTTCAATAAAATCAGTCCAACGATTTTTAGGCGCAAACTCTTCCAAGTAAATTGCAGCGGCAACACCAATCGGAAATGACAATAACAGTGTGACGATAATAGTAAAGAAGGAGCCTAGCATTGCGCCCTTAATACCGGCTTGCTCTGGCTCTCTTGAATCACCGGCAGTAAAAAAGATGCTATTAAAGCGACGTTCTAGCTCGCCGCTCGCTTGTAGCTGATCAATTAATTCGATATCTAGGTCTTTTACCCGTCGATCTGATTCTGGCAGTGTACGATCGATATAACCTTTAATAAACGCATCAACATCATCATCGGCCGGTAACCAAATATTTGTTGTCATACCTAATAATTGTCGATCGGCCATTAGCTGGCTGACTTGATAATCTGCGCCGGGGCTAACCAGTCTATAAATTCGCTTTTTATCGCTTCGCGAGCGCATATCCGGAAAGCGTTCACGCATGGCCGCTTTAATCACTAGATCATAATCGGCGTACTGCCATTGCTGATCATCTAGCGGATCATCAATACCTAACACTTCGGCATCAAGATCTAAATCCAAATTGATATACGCCTGGGTAAATGCACCCCAGCCATTACTAACAATCGTAACCAGCAAAAATAGCAGCGCGGCTAAACCGGCCATCACCGATAGCAAACCAAAAAAGCGAAAGCGCTTTTCGCGTGCGTAGCGCTTAGGCAAATTTTTATTGACGATATCGATAGTCGAAGGACTCATAAATTAACTCGATACAATGTTAATAAATTAACTTTAAAGCTGTTTTTAAAAGGTATTTTGTTTGTCTTAATCATATTGCTCTCGATATTTTCTTACCACATACAAGGCAATCACATTTAGACAAAGCGTGGTAAAAAACAACATTAAACCTAGCGCAAAGGCTGCTAGCGTTTTAGGCGAATCAAACTCCTGATCACCGACTAGCAAGGTAACAATTTGCACGGTAACCGTAGTAACGGCTTCTAGCGGGTTGACGGTTAAATTCGCTGACAAACCGGCCGCCATAACTACGATCATGGTTTCACCAATCGCTCTTGAAACCGCTAATAAAATCGCGCCAACAATACCCGGTAATGCCGCCGGAATAACCACGCGTCGAATTGTCTCGGATTGGGTCGCCCCTAAAGCTAAAGATCCATCGCGTAATGTTTGCGGCACTGCATTAATCACATCGTCGGATAAGGATGAAACAAAGGGGATAATCATCACACCCATAACCAAACCGGCAGCTAGTGCGCTCTCAGAAGACACGCTTAAGCCCATGGTTTCACCCAAGTCGCGTAACATAGGTGCGACCGTTATGGCGGCAAAAAAACCGTACACCACGGTTGGAATACCGGCCAATATTTCTAGCAAGGGCTTGGCGAAGGAACGAAAGCGACTGCTTGCATATTCGGATAAATAAATGGCTGACATTAAGCCAATAGGTACGGCCACTAACATTGCCACTGCTGATATCAACATCGTACCGACAAAGATAGGCACGGCGCCAAACGCGCCCGAAGAGCCGACTTGCCCTTCGCGAATGGCAATTTGCGGACTCCAATGAGTACCAAAAATAAATTCAAATACCGACACCGATTCAAAAAATCGCAGCGCTTCAAATAGCACCGAAAATATAATGCCAATAGTGGTCAGAATCGCTAGGCTTGCGCAGGCGAACAATAGCGCTTTGACGGTACTTTCAAAATGATTTCGCGCACGAAAGCCCGGCGTTAAACGGGTCCAAGCAAAGCCAAGGCCAAGCAGCGAAACGATTAAGGCCAATACCAGCTTGAACTTGCCGCTAATCGAGAGCAAGGCAAGATAACGATCGGCCAATGGCGAGAGTAGCTCAAAATTGGGCGAGATACTTTGCCCTTCCGCGATATTACTAATTTCACTAAGCAGCAAGGTTTTTTCGCCAAGCGATGCCGATAACAATTCGCTAGGTAGCTCAGAAATTAAAATGGAGCGAATAATACTGCCGTCTACCACTGTCCATATCGCCAGCAAAACAATAGCTGGTAAGATACCCGCAATAATTAACCAACTGCCGTGATAAAAAGGCAGCGAGTTCAGCGATAATCCATCACTCCTTAATTTAAGTGCTTTACGCTGGCCAGCAAAAAAACTCAGTGCAATCGCAACTACGAAAATGGTAAAGACCGTACTTAAAGGCATAGATATTTTTCTGTACATGATTCGGCTAATCGCAAGCCGATCAAAAAGTTAGCGCTAAAGTCGCATCATTTTTTGCCACTTTAGCCCGGAGTAGAAACAACTATCAACTCAGCATTCGATAAAAAAGTGCGAGCACTTAAGCTCGCACTTTATAACTGTTGCCAAGCTAAATATCCAGCCGAAACTGGATAATTTATTGGCGATTACATTTCAAGTGGTGTTAGCTCTCTAACCGCTTTAGCAATTTCTTTGCGCTTTTTCTTGTTTAGCGGGATCATGCCTTTGTCTGCCAGATAACCCTCATCACCCCAAGTAGACTCGGCGGTAAACTCGCGTAAATAACCCGCAATCCCCGGTACAACGCC
>CAJQQO010000009.1 GCA_905480475.1 uncultured Pseudomonadales bacterium
TAAGTGATAATAGTATTGTTTCTAGCGGAACATTAGGTGCCGGTTTTCCACAAGTATTAAATACCGATCAGGGTTTTAGTATTGATTTAAATGGCGGGACTTTTCAAAGCGGTGATAGTTATGCGATTAATCCCACCCGCTTTGCTGCCGAGAGTATGCAGTTAAATTTGCAAGATACTGCATCGCTTGCATTGGGTTCGCCGGTTATTGCTGGCAGTAGTTTAGCGAATACTGGAACGGGTGTTATTCAACAAGGCGGAATTATTAATGTCGGTCAAGTTGATCCTCAAACATTGCCAGCGTTTGCTAATAACGGTAGTTTAACACCGCCGTTGATTATTCGTTTTACAAGTGCCACTACTTACGATGTGTTAGATAATAGTGATCCGATTAGTCCGCAGGATCTTAATCCGCCATTGCGCAATCAGCAGTTTTCGCCGAACCAGCAAAACGCTTTATTGCCTTTTGAAATTGATGCTAGTTATTTAAATACCACGGCTCCTCATATATTTACTGCACAAGTAGGTGCTATCGGTACAGTGAATAATGCTTACCCGGATCTAGGTAATGGGATTACTAGTGAGACGATTACCGTTAATCGCATAGATTCGGTAACCGGAAGTAATACTACCGGCTCTGTCACTTTATTGACTGGAGAGTCGGCCGCTACCGCTGCTGCACGGATTAATACGCTTGATGGTGTTACCGCCACGGCTAACACCCAAGCTACTATCGAACTCGTAGATAACGGTTCGGTGAATCCATTACGTTTGCGCTTAAACGGTGTTGATTTAACTGATCCGGCATTAGGGGCTTTGCCTAATCCAGTTACTGCCGATGCTTTGGCAGCACGGGTCAATCAGGTTTTTGCTGGCGCCGGTATTAGTGCTATCAGTAATGGCTCGCAATTGGAGCTGCGCTCGGTAAACGGCACCGATTTACGTATAGAGAATTTTGGCACCGATGCTGCGGATCAAATCAATATTGTTAATATCAATGGTGTTGCAGCCGCACAAGTGGTCCCCATTTTTCAGGAAGCGGTTATTGGTGGAACGGTAGATGTTGTTAGCGATAGTGGTTCTACCTTCTTGTCTACTGGCGGCTTGTTTAGTAATCCGACACCGCAACCGATGCCGGTTTATTTAGGTTATCAAGTTAGTCTTGCCGGTGCGCCAAATGTCGGTGATACTTTTTCTATTGAATTTAATGCCTCGGGTGTTGGCGATAATAGAAATGCCTTGGCTTTAGTTGAATTACAATCGGCCGATATATTGGACGGTGGTTCATCGAGCATTGCCGATAGTTATAGCCAACTGGTGGCAAGAGTGGGTTCATTAACCGGCTCGGCAAATCTTGAACGTGAGGCGGCAGAATCATTGTTAACACAATCGACTGCACGGAGAGATTCGGTGTCCGGTGTTAACCTTGATGAAGAAGCCGCTCGCCTGTTGCAGTTTCAACAAGCCTATACGGCTTCGGCACAGATTATTAGCGTAGCCAGACAGATTTTCGATACCTTGTTAGGGGCTTTCCGTTAGCGGCGGAGCTTTTAATAGTTAGAAAACTTTTAACGATTGATTAAGCGATTAGAAAATTATGCGTTTATCGACAGTACAAATATATGCGGGCGGTCTTGCAGGCATCACCAATGCTGCCGCTGAAGTAGCAAAAACGCAGCAGCAAATTACCGCCAATACGCGGGTTCTAACGCCGTCCGATGATCCGGTTGCTGCAACGCGAATTCTTGAGCTTGAAACCGAGCTGAGTTTAAGTGCACAGTACCAGCGAAATATCGATAACGTCGAAGGGCGATTGGAGCGAACAGAAACGGAAATCAGTACGCTTGAGTTGGCCATTGATCGTATTAGGGTTTTAGTGATTGAAGCCGGTAACGGTGCTTTGAGCAATGAGAACCGCTCACAAATTACAGTCGAGATTAATCAGCGTCTGGAAGAAATTGTCGGTATTAGCAACGCTCGTGATGCAACCGGTAATTATCTTTTTTCAGGGTTTAAAAGTGATACCCCGGCATTTGCCCAAGTGGGCGGTAGTTACGTTTATCAAGGTGATGAAGGTGTTCGCTTTGAGCAAGTCGCTAGCGGTTTGAAAGTCGCAAGTAATGAAACCGGCAAAGCCTTGTTTGCCGATATCACTACCGATAACAACAATGTGCGGGTTTCAGCGGCGACAACTAATTCGTCGAGCGTTCAGATTGCATCGGGCGTGGTTGCCGATCAAACGACATTTGATGGCGTCTTTCCAGAAGACTATCTAATTCGCTTTAACGATATAAGCAACGTCGCACCACCCGCGGCCAATTACACGATCACCCGTTTACCCGATGGTCAGTTGATTAGTGCTGATGTGCCTTTTGATATCGCTACGCCTATTAATGTTAATGGCGTTGAAGTGAGGTTGGATGGCGTGCCTAACCCTAGCGATAGCTTTGTGGTGCAGTCAACGCAAAATGAAAATATGCTGAATACCATTGCGCGTATTGGCGCAGATTTGGCCAGCTTTGATGATCCCGATGAAAGAACCGCTTTTATCGGCTCAGCGCTTAATGATTTAAGTAGCATTCAAGCTAACTTATTATCTGGCCGCGGTCGGATTGGTGCGCGCTTAAATACCTTGGATGCGGCAAGAGTGAGTCAGCAAAGCCTCGATTTAATCAGCAGCGATGTATTGAGTGATATTCAATCATTGGATTATGCTGAAGCGGTTAGTCGTTTGTCTTTTCAAAGTTTTGTACTTGAAGCGGCACAGCAAAGTTTTGTCAGTATTGCCAATCTATCGCTATTTAACTTTCTTCGTTAAGTCCTTAGTTATTTTTTAGCCAGAGATAACTTCTGAACTCCTCGCGCAAAAGCATTTTGATTTGCGCTAGTTTTTTTGTTGGCCGTTTAATCATTATTGCTATTTATTGATCATTTCCGCTTAATCTCTTCTCTATTTGTTTCTTTTTTATCCTTTATGTCTTGCTTCTATATATATCCATAGTGATTATCAGTCTGTGTTTTTATGCGGTGATTATTTTGTGCAGAGCAAATAATCATCAGATAAAGGCTGCGGGCCAGAAATAACTGCTCCTTGATCTGAACTGGTTCACACTTTTTCTTATAAATAGATTAAAGCTTCTGTAAAAGCGGCCGTTAAACCTTTCAACCGAGCTTATAGATATCGGCGCTTGCCTAGCAAGATACCGGTTTTAGCTACTTCAAAAGCACTAAAATAGTTTAAAAAGGAGCAGAAAATGCCTCAGATTATTAATACTAATATCTCGTCGTTGACGGCACAGCGTAACCTTAACAGTTCACAGGAAGCGTTAAATGTATCGTTGAACCGCTTATCTTCTGGTCTTCGAATCAACAGCGCACGAGATGATGCTGCTGGACTTGCGATCTCTAATGCGTTTACTTCGCAGGTTCGTGGTTTGAACCAAGCGATCCGAAATGCGAATGACGGTATCTCTCTAGCGCAGGTTGCTGAGGGTGCATTAGCTGAGTCGACTAACATTCTTCAACGAATTCGTGAACTGTCTATCCAGTCTGCTAACGGTACTAACTCCGGTAATGAGCGGGCTGCACTTCAACAAGAAGTAGGTCAGTTACAATCAGAATTAAATCGTATCGCCGAAACGACATCGTTTGGTGGTCGAGTTCTTCTAGATGGTTCTTTTGGTACTGAGCAGTTCCAAGTTGGTTCAGAAGCTAACCAAACTATTAGTGTTTCATTAGCAGCTGCTTCAGCACGTGATTTGGGTTCTAACCGAATTGATCTTGACGGTACTGCGATTGGTGCTGCTATCCCAGCTGCTGCAGCGGTTCCAGCAAGCACGGTAGCAGGTACAACGTTTGATGTTTCCGGTAACTTAGGTACTGCTTCAGTCACTTATACGGCTGGCGATAGTGCACGAAGTATCGCTGGTGCAATTAATGCGCAACAAGGTGATACTGGTGTTTCAGCTGATGCTCGAACAGTAGCCACTTTCAGTGCGCTTAACGAGACGGGTGTATTAAGTCTGACTTTGGGTGGTACAGGAACAGGTACTGCTGATATCAGCGTAAACATTACTTCAACCAGTGATTTATCTGATTTAGCAGCAGCTATTAACCAGCAATCTTCAACCACAGGTATTGTTGCAACCGCCGATGGTGGCACGGTGACGTTGGTTAATGAAGCAGGTGATGACATCACTCTTGATGGCTTTGATATCGCCGGTTCTACTACAGAAACAGCTAGCTTCTCTTCACGTAACTATGATGATACTGGCGCGACTGCTGCCGCAGCTGCAACTTCCAGCTTAACAGCGACTAACTTAGCCGCTCGTGTTGTTGGTCAGGTTCGTGTTGATTCAAGTGGTTCTTTCAATATCAGCGGTTCGCCTAGTGCGACGGTTACTGCAACAGCTGCTTCTGCGCTTTCTTCAGTTGATAGTTTGAATATTTCAACCCAGGCCGGTGCGCAATCAGCTATCGCGATTGTTGATTCGGCGATTCAAGGTATTGATTCACAGCGAGCGGGTATTGGTGCGGTTCAAAACCGTTTACAATCAACAATCTCTAACTTGCAAAGTGTTTCAGAAAACGTATCTGCGGCGCGAAGCCGAATCCAGGATGCTGACTTTGCGGCTGAAACTGCGAGCTTGACTCGTAACCAGATCCTACAACAGGCTGGTATTTCAGTTTTAGCTCAGGCAAATGCTTTGCCACAGCAGGTTTTAAGTCTGCTTCAGTAAATAGTACGGCGACAATAATTAAGCGTCTGATGGTTTTGTGGCGCTTAATTATTTAAGCTGAGGTTAAAATTATGGCGAATTTAGAAGGTTTAAATAATTCCGGGCAACTGCCAGCGCAGTTGGTTCGGCACTCTCGTCCTCAGAATAGCGCTAATAATGTGGTATCCCAAGGGCAAGGCGGCAATACTTTGCCGCAGTCGACGGGCGTAGAATCAAATTCAGGGGCAAGCTCCAAGCCCACACCGCAACAGATTGAATCAGTAGTTGCTAAACTATCAGATTTTGTTCAAGCTGTTCAGCGCGACTTATCCTTTACGGTCGATGACAATACCGGTGAAACCGTGATTGTTGTTAAAGATACCCAAACTGATGAAGTCGTACGTCAAATACCGAGTGAAGACTTGCTCCAGCTGGCACAAAACTTGCGTGATTTGCAAGAGAAGTTGGAAAGTTCTAAAGGTAATTTACTCGAAGTGCGCGTGTAACTCTTAAGTTAGCATGCGCGAGGTGTTGTTCGCATGGCTAGTGTTTCTTCTTTAGGTGTTGGATCCGGTTTAGACCTGCAAACGTTGGTCGACGGTCTTGTTGCATCTGAACAACAATTACGTCTTGGCAGGCTCGCAAATCGCGAGGCGATTGCCACTGAGCGTATTTCTGCCTACGGCTTGCTCAAAAGTTCAGTATCGCTATTTAACGACTCCTTATCGTCGCTAGCGAATATTGGCACCTTTCAGGCACGCAATGTTACCTCTTCCAATGAAGATGCTTTTTCTATCAGTGCTTCTGCCAACGCGAGTTTGGGCAGTTACAGTATTGAGGTGATTGAAGCGGGTGAATCACAATCTTTAACCGGCACCGGTTTTGTTGATGTCACCAATGCGGCAATCTCCAGCGCTGACACCGCCATCGGCGGTGGCACGCTAACCATTCAGCAAGGCGGCAACCCGTCCTTTGCAGTCACGATTAATTCGGCTTCCAGTTCTTTAAACGATATTGTTACCGCAATAAATGAATCCGAAGATAACACCGGCGTTGAAGCCGCAATTATTAATGCCGACAGTGGCCCGGTACTGGTGATCAATGCGGTTGATGCCGGTACAGATAATCAGATAACGATTACTGTTGATGATGTCGATACTAATGATACCGATGCCTTGGGTTTATCGCAGCTTACCTTTGATGCGGCTGATATTCCTGGTTCAAATCTCACGCAGGCAACGGCTGCGGTAAATGCGCAAATAACAGTAAACGGTCAAACGGTTACCTCAACTTCTGGGCGTACTTTTGATGATGTAGTGACTGGCGTTGCAATTACCGCAATAGTCGAAACCACAGCTGCTGGCACGGTTAGCATTACCGAAGATACTCAAAAAGCGGTTGAAGCGGTCAATGAATTTATTGAAAGTTTTAATGCCTTGTCGACTAGCGTCGGTGATCTTGGTCGAGGCGGCAGTGAAGACGGCAGTAGTGCGGGCGTATTGGTAGGCGATTCGGTATTGCGTAACCTTAGCTCGCAATTGCGACGAACTATTTTTACTGCGGTTGATGATACCCAGCCCGAAGGTGTAAGAACCTTAAGTGACTTGGGTATTAGCGTTGATCGCGACGGGCAGTTATCGCTTGATAGTACAAAATTAAATGACCTACTGACTTCCAACTTTGATGATGTTGCACGTTTACTTGCTGCTGATGGCAATGCCATTTCGCAAAACCAGCAACTGCAATCGGTAAATTTTGATACAGTCAGCACGATAGTCGGTGAAGGTCAGTTGGCCATTACCGTAGGCGAAGAAAGTTTTACCGTGGATATTTCTAACGGTGCAGCTAACGATACCTTACAAGGTATTCGCGATGCGATTAACAGCGCGACAGATAATGCCGGTGTGACAGCATCGATTGTATTGGTTGACGATGGTGCAGGTGGAACCGATGCGCAAATAATTTTAACCGCTGATGAAGTGGGTACCGAATCTGCTATTAGTGTTGCGGTGACGGATAACGATGGTAACAACACCGATTTAACCGGCTTGTCGCAGTTGGCAACCGAGAATTTATCAGAAACTGTAGCGGCTACGCTTGATGCACCGGAGGGTGTGATTGTTCGTTTGCAGGCGGTCATTTCAGGCTTTTTAGGGGGCGGTGGTCAGCAAGGTATTATTGATGCCCGCACCGATGGGTTAAATGAAGATATCGATAGAATTGGTGATGAGCGAGTAGTACAAGAAGCACGTTTAATTAGTTTTCAGGATAGATTAACCGCGCAGTTTGCCTCGTTGGATTTATTGGTTGCCAATCTACAATCTAACGGTAATTTTTTGTTAAGCCAGTTAAATTCGATTGCGCAAATTTCCAATAGCCGAAACAGTAATAGTAACTAAGTAGTAACTAAGTAGTAACTAAGTAAGAACCAAGCTATTTGAGTTCGGCTTTTAAGCTTAAAGCTAGTATCGGCTTAAGCTTGTTGAATAAACAGCGGCGCTAATGGAAAGCGTTAGATAATGGTAAAAGGGAAAATAGTAAAGCCATACAAAAATGTTCTGGTAACAAGAGGCGGTAATGAATAAATCACGTGCAGGGCAGCAGTATCAAGCAATCAATGCGCAGACCGGTGTAGTTGATGCCGATCCGCATCGCCTAATTCAAATGTTATATGCGGGTGCCCTTGAGCAGATCTCGGTTGCTAAAGGTTGTATGCAGCGCGATGATCTTGCTGGTAAAGGTCACGCCATTGGTAAAGCCATAAGTATTGTTGGTGGATTACGCGATAGCGTAAATGCCGATGCTGGTGATGCGGCACTGACAGATAATCTTTCAGCATTATATGAATTTGCTACTCGACGATTAAGCGAAGCGAATGCTAATAATGAAGAGCACGGTCTTGATGAAGCAGCTGATGTGCTACGCCAATTACAAGCTGGCTGGAACGACATTCGCCCTGAAGCGCTGGCGCAATTTAAAGCCGGTGAGTCGCAGCCCGCTTAATTAGTAAAAAAAGCAGCAAGTAAAAGCAGCAAGCAAAAAATACGATAAAGCCTGTAGGAATATTTTGACAAATTCAAACACAACTATGCAGTGGCAATTAGGTGATAGCGATACGCCATCGCTTGATCAGTTAATTGTGGCTTTTGAAACCGCCTGCAAGCAAACCAACTGGTTAGATATCTCGCAACTGAATGATTACACCCAGCCTTGTGTTGAGGCCGAAATTACCGCCATGCAAGCAGCCGCCAAAGCTGTTGGCAAAGATCCGGAAACCGCAATTATTGCATTAAAGCCTCGCTTGGAATTATTAGCTGGCCTATACCAGACAATGCAGCAGCAATGTATTAGCCAGCGCGATGGTATTGCCGCCGAACTAGGCGGGGTCAATGCGGGTCGGTCGGGTGTGAGCCAATACGCCGCCACATCTTCCTTATAGATGTTGCCTTTTATCCAGTCTAAGTATTTCGCTTAAACACTCTCCGTTTACCCATTCTTTACTTATAAGCATATTGTTTACGCATCAGGCGTGGCTAAAGTCGTGCAAGCGCTTTGACGAAAAATATTTGACGGTTTTTTTAGTCTTAGGCCATTGCTTGCCAAGCCATTCTCTTCCATAATCCCGCCTCGAAAAGCGTCATGCTTTTGACTTCGCTCTTGCTCTTTTATATTGACTTGCTAAAGTTAGTCAAATCTATGACTTTTGGGTGTAAGTGTTTAAAGTCAGTTTTAACGCTAGGTAAGCAGTTAGCAAAACTGTTTAATAATAAATCAGCGCGATAGCTTGCTGAGCAATCGATAGCCTATATATCAGTCAATTTTCTATCGGCCTATTGGTTTGGCAACACACAGCACTTAATCGGGAAGAAGTATGTGGGAAGAAACACGCATTGTTATTGTTGATAGCGATGAACGCCGACGTCAGGATTTGCAATTAGTCTTTGAGTTTATTGGCGAACCTGCACGCGGACTTTCCTATGCTGAGTGGCTAGCGCCCGAAGTTCAGGGTAATGGCAATACCGAATATCTCACCATGTTGGTATTAGCCGACGATGAGCTGCCGCTGCCAGAGCGTTTGGCTAAAGCTAGAGAGTGGCAGGCGCAGCTGCCAGTTATGTTAATTGACCATAAGTCTGACGATAGCATTGATGCCGATGAGCTTCGGCCAGTTATCTCCCAAATTGAAATGCCTCCCAACTATGCCCGGCTAGTTGATGATTTACATCGTGCTCAGGTTTATCGCGAGCAGCATCGCGAATCATCCGATCGTGTTGTGCATCGAGACCCTCTATTGTTCCGTAGCTTGGTAGGAACCAGTCGCAAGATTGGCCAAGTACGAGAGCTGATGGCACAAGTTGCCGATAAAGATGTGACAGTATTAATTACCGGTGAATCCGGAACCGGTAAAGAAGTGGTTGCGCGCAATTTGCATTATCACTCACCGCGCAGACAGCAGCCTTTTGTGCCTATTAACTGTGGCGCAATTCCGCCTGAGCTGCTTGAGAGCGAATTGTTCGGTCATGAGAAGGGCGCTTTCACCGGTGCTATTAGTAGTCGCGCAGGGCGCTTTGAGATGGCGCAGGGCGGCACACTGTTTCTCGATGAAATTGGCGATATGCCGCTTAATATGCAAGTTAAAATTTTGCGCGTACTACAAGAGCGAACCTTTGAACGCGTAGGCGGTAATAAAACTTACCATGCCGATGTGCGAATCATTGCTGCCACGCATAAAAATCTCGAAGTGATGATTGAGTCAGGTGATTTCCGGGAAGACTTATATTACCGGCTGAATGTTTTTCCGATTGAAATGCCTGCGCTACGCGAGCGGGTTGAAGATTTGCCCCTATTGCTAAACGAACTTATTTCCCGGCTTGAAAACGAGCAGCGGGGTTCTATTCGCTTTAACTCCGCCGCCATTATGTCTTTATGCCAACACAACTGGGCGGGTAATGTCCGCGAGCTGGCCAATCTGGTCGAGCGCATGGCCATTATGTATCCCTATGGTGTGGTTGGTGTTAAAGATTTACCAGCCAAGTTTCGCTATGTCCAAGAGCATGACGAATTGGAAGATGAAGCAGCGCAATCCCAGCATGTTGCAGCAATGCAAGCGGTGGCTAATATCGCCACGGTGGATGCCAAACCCTTACTGCCACACGAAGGTATCGATTTAAAAGCCTATATCGCCACGCTTGAGCAGCATTTAATTCAGCAAGCGCTTGATGATAGTAGCGGGGTGGTGGCTAGGGCGGCAGACAAGCTACAAATTCGTCGTACCACTTTGGTTGAAAAAATGCGCAAGTATGAATTAAGTCGCGCTTAAGCCACGAGCCGACAAAAGATTGACTCGCGGCGATTAGGGTAATACCCAAAATAATAATAAGTTATTGAAAAGTATATATAATTTGCCTTCGGCACAGTGATTGCAGAATAAGCCTTGCACACCCGTTTTGGGCGCAAAAAGCGTCGAATCACAAACGCGCGAGAATCACTATGCCTCCAGCTACTGCTCCGTCGAGCGCAGCGTCGCTCACAAGACCGTTAGATAAGCGTCCGTTAGATAAGCGATCGCTAGATAAAATCGACCCATCGTTGGGTAATGCACTGAATGAATCAAAACTATTGGGCGGCCAATTTGATACCAATAGCCGAGAAGGCTTGCAGGCGACCTTCGAGTTATTTAATCGAATGTCCGACGACTTATCCGAATCGTATCGTGCCTTGGAGAGTCGGGTATCGTCTTTAACCGATGAGTTGGATCGGGTCAATTTACAGCGCGCTCAAGAAGCGCGATCAAAAGAACAGGTCACGGCCAAGCTAAGTAACCTGCTGGATCTATTACCCGGTGGGGTAATCGTGCTTGATCGTTGGGGGCTGATCTCCCAAATCAACCCCGCTGGTGAAGAGTTATTAAATAGAGGTTTGGAAGGTCGCAAGTGGATCGATATTATCGCCGAATATTTTTCACCGCAGAAAGATGATGGCCACGAAATTTCTATGAAGAACGGTAGGCGAGTGAGTTTATCTACGCGTTCACTGGAAGAAGAAACCGGGCAAATTATTTTATTGACTGACCAAACCGAAACGCGTCGTTTGCAAGAGCAGTTAAGTCGTAGCCAAAGGTTATCGGCGCTAGGGCGGATGGTTTCGGCATTAGCGCATCAAATTCGCACGCCTTTATCTGCGGCGATTTTATATGCCGGGCATTTAAGTGAGCGTGAGTTAAGCGTTGAACAGACTAAGCGTTTCTCAAATAAAATAGTTTCACGGTTAAATAATTTAGAACAGCAAGTTAGGGATATGTTGGTTTTTGCCAAAGGTGATGTCAGCTTATCGGACTCCTTAACCGTAGGAGCACTTATCGAAGAGTTAGCGACGGCGGTAGATATTCCACTTGCTGCAAACAATGCGAAACTATTAGTCAGTGATGATTGCAGCGATACCCGTATTGTTTGCAATGCACAAACGATTGTTGGGGCCTTAAGCAATTTGGTCAATAACGCATTACAGGCTTCGGCGACGGGGGCGGATATTCGTTTAACCACCAGCCGCGAAGAGCGAAGTATCGTTATTACAATTGAAGATAGTGGCTGTGGAATTCCTGATGACATTATGCAACGTCTACAGCAGGAGGAAGCGTTTGTCAGTAATAAATCGCAAGGCACTGGATTAGGTTTGCCAGTGGTTCGTGCGGTTGCTAAAGCGCATCAGGCAAAATTTTCTTTGGAGTCGGTTGAGGGGCAGGGGACTAAGGCATCGATTAGCCTACCTTGTATTCACGCTGCTTCGCCACAATTAGCCGCCGGTTAAACGGAGTTTAAATAAAAATTATGTCTGCTTCTACGCCGCTAAATTCAGCTGATAGCCGAGCTTTTAATGTCGATAACAATAATGACTGTGCGGAAACAAAACGCCCCGCGTTTTCGCCAAACTTATTAGTCGTTGAAGATGATCTAGCATTGCAAGAAGCGATTGTTGATACGCTGGAATTAGCCGGTTTTACAGTGTTTTCCGTATCATCGGGTGAAGAGGCATTACTAAATCTGGCTAAGCAACGATTTGATATGGTTATTTCCGATGTCAATATGGGCGGGATGGATGGCCATCAATTATTGGAGCAAATAAAAAAAGATCTGCCGTTTCTACCGGTGCTATTAGTCACTGCCTACGCAACGATTGATAGATCGGTGCGGGCTATTCAATCGGGGGCGGTGGATTATTTGGTTAAACCGTTTGAACCCGGTGCATTAATTGATTTGGTTCATCGTCACACTATCGGTAAATCTTTAGATGACGCCAGTCCTATCGTTGCGGCGGAAGTGAGTCGCGATTTATTTCAACTCGCTAAGCGTGTTGCAGTAACTGATTCGACCGTTTTGATTTCAGGTGAGTCTGGCACCGGTAAAGAAGTGATTGCACGTTATATTCATGTGCACTCATCACGCAAAGATGAGCCCTTTGTTGCGATTAACTGCGCAGCCATTCCGGAAACCATGTTGGAAGCCACCTTGTTCGGTCATGAGAAAGGTGCATTTACCGGTGCACACCAATCTGCGCCGGGTAAGTTTGAGCAGGCTAACGGCGGTACTTTATTGTTAGATGAAGTCTCGGAAATGGATTTATCGCTGCAAGCAAAACTATTGCGAGTACTGCAAGAACGTGAAGTTGAACGAGTGGGTGGTCGAAAGCTGATTGCTCTGGATGTCAGAATTATTGCTACCACGAATAGAAATTTAAATGAATATGTTAGTGATGGTCGGTTTAGAGAAGATCTTTTTTATCGCTTAAGTGTCTTTCCTATTCGTTGGCCAGCCTTGCGTGACCGTATCGATGATGTCTTGCCGATTGCCGAGCATTTATTGCAGCAGCACGCGCAAAAAATGGGTCGCGGCAAAGTGGTTTTTTCTGCGGAGGCTGGGCAGCATTTATTAAGCTATCACTGGCCGGGTAATGTCCGGGAATTAGATAATATTGTGCAGCGCGCATTGATACTGCAATCGGGTGCAACTATTTATGCTAAGGATTTGTTGTTTGATAGTAGTAATCATTCCCCAGCGGTTACGGCCAGTAATGCCGATTCGATTCACGCCAATACCGAAGCTAATACACCGCCTCTGACACGAGACAAACTTAATGATGATGTCGCACAGCCATTGTTTGCTGTAAATACATCCTCATTAAATACTGTATCCTCAAGCGGCTTATCTGCTGCCACGGCATCGATAAACAACAATATTAAAAGTACAGCGAGTGATGCCATACTTGGAGAGGATTTAAAGCAGCGTGAATACGAAATTATTCTTGATGCTTTAAATGCTACCCGCGGATCACGAAAAGATGCCGCTGAAAAGTTAGGTATAAGCCCGCGAACCTTGCGCTATAAAATGGCTAAAATGCGTGACAGCGGAATTGCGGTTGAATAAAAACAAAGGACACTAAGTGATTGTCTGTTTGGTTTGCTGATCGCGGCATGGTTTATTTGTTAGGCTTGTGGCTTAACAATCTACAATCTATTTATTTGGTGACAATAAAGTTCAGCGTTAAGCGATCTTTGTGTATCTTGCAAGTGTAACTAATTCTAAAATATTAATACTGCTTCAGTTATCTCCTCTCGTTCCCTGCATTATTAATGTCCTATTTAGGTGCATAAATATAAAAAATGGCTAGCCG
>CAJQQO010000010.1 GCA_905480475.1 uncultured Pseudomonadales bacterium
TAAAGCTTTAGTGTTATCGGCATGTTTTTCTACACAGGAAAATTCGGATGCTAAGGTTTCTAACAGCCTAGTTGAGGCTTGCGATCTTGCTGGCTTTGCATCGAGTTACGCGCAATTTTCGAATCCCTCGCAATGGCCGGAAATACAATGCACTTTACAAGCCCTGCAATCAGCCGAACAAGCTGAAAAAGTCCAGTGGGATTATGCGCAGCAGCGCAGTAGTCAATATCCGATTATTGGCTATAAAGTTGCTTTAGGTAGTGCTAACACCCAGCAATTATTTGCTTTGAATAAACCCGTCGTTGGTTTGATGTTTAAGCAAAGCTTACTCCCCAATGGTTCAACGATTAAGAAATCATCCGCTGTCAATCTTGCTTATGAACCGGATTTATTGGCGGTAGTCAAAAGCGCTGAAATCAATCAAGCAAAATCAATTCAAGACTTAGCACCGCATATTGATAGATTGGTTGCGTTTTTGGAAGTGCCGGATTTATTAATTAAACCCGGTCCAAGTTCTGGCCCTGCATTTATTGCAACAAATGCGGCGTTTAGATGGGGGGTAATGGGCGACTCGATTATTGCTCGAAGCGATACTGCTTTTTTAGATAGTTTAAAAACCATGACTGTGAATACAATAAATATGTCTGCTGATCTAGATAATGCTGTAGAGACAGAGAACAAAACACTATCCAGCGCCAAGGGCAGTAGGGTGATGGGTCATCCTTACAGCGCCATATTATTTTTGTTAGATCAATTACATCAGCGTGGTGTACAGCTTGCAGCCGGCGATATGATTAGTTTAGGCGCTTATGCCAGTCCTCAACCGATAGGCGATATTCGGCAATTAGCTGTTGAATATATCGGTATCGATGGCAGTCAAAAGTTAATCGTATCGGCAGAATTTCGTCCCTAAGCTTATTTTTAATATTCATATTTAGCGCTTAGCAATTCTTCTATTAGCGATTAAACCCATCAGTATTACTAATGCAAAGGCGGCGCCAGCGGGCAATAGCGGTACGTTTACTTCCGGTGGGTCGACAGTTAAGGGGTTGAAATCCAATCCGTCTTTGTAACCATCACCATCGGTATCGTCATTATTGGGGTTACTATCAATGCCGACTGTATAGTTACTTGGATCACCATCCAAATTGACTTCATCAAAATCCGATAAGAAATCATTATCGCTGTCACTATCAAATGGGTTGGTGCCTAATAAAATTTCAGTCTCATTATTAAGACCATCGTTGTCGTTATCGGCCAAGGCCGCGATGCTTATATTAATGCTATCCATTTCGGTATTAGCAGTGCTGTCGGTGACGCTTGCGGTTATAAGGTGATTACCATCCGAGAGGAAGGGGTTAATATTGCTGCCATTTCCGATCACACCATCAATGGATGAAGTCCAAATAATATCGCCGCTAATATTGCCGTCTTCTGGGTCGTTAGCCGTGCCAATTAAATTCTGTTGCGACGTTAAATAACTATTGCCGTCAGCAGGTAGATTAATATGAATACTTGGTGGCAAGTTTGAAACCACCGTTACTTGAAAAACGCTGGTGTCGATATTAGCGCCATCGTTGACGGTGATTGTAATATCGACCATACCTGACATACCCAGTTCAGGTGTAATCGCAATTTGGCGTAAACGCCCGGTGCCGGATAAAACCAAACCACTATTGTCAATAATGGCAGTATTCGATGAGGTTGCGGTAACAAGCATGGCAGCGGTAGCGGTATCGTTATCCATAAAAGCAAAGCCAATCGAGGTGCTGGCGGCATTAAGAATAGTCATCGGCGCAATCGGACTAACAATCGGTGCATCGCTTGCGAACGTTGTCCAGCCGATATCTTTTAGCAAAGATTTAGCTAGACCGATACTGTCGACCGAGCTAGTAAGGTTGGGTTCCATTAATTCAAACGGCGATACAGAGGAGCTAAAATGTGAAACTGAACCCGCAGGGTTTAAAGTGCTGGGTGCATGCATACGCACATGGCCTTGATTGATTCCGGCTGCTAAAACGCCGCTATCAGCTAGTACATTGGCACCAATCCAATGCAGATCAGGATCATCAATCGCAGAGGCTTGTCGCTCAGCATCGCTAAGTTGATTCCATGTTTGTCCCAAGCTGTGATCTTCTAGCGAACGCATAAAAACATCATCTCTACCCATAAAGCGAATACCGGTGCTTGGGTCGCCGATGGATATAAAGCCTAAGCCATGGAGCATTTCATGTAATACCGTCGATAGAAAATCAATATCCAATGCGCCGTTATTGCCATCAAGGCCGTAATACCAGTTGCGATTGTTTAAGCAACTGCTGTTATTATCAATGTCACTATTAAAAGTCATATTGATATCGTTAGTTCCGCTTAAATCAAAACCTTCATAACTGTTGGCTAGCGCTTGCACATAATAAGTGTTGGCAAGGGGGAATGGATTAAACGGAGGGTTATCAAAATGGACGGTTGCAGGACCGCCGCTCCCCAGTGTTCCTGCGCTGGCGGAGCAAAAAAGAGGATTAAACTGCGCGTTAATCGTAATAGTAACCGGGCTGTTAATAATATTTTCTAGTAGTCTGGAGGCAAACTCAAAAACGATTTGTCTTTGCTCGCCA
>CAJQQO010000011.1 GCA_905480475.1 uncultured Pseudomonadales bacterium
GTGGTTAACCTCGCTGACCCCGGTGCTTCTGCCGTGGTTACCCGTGCTGCCAATGGTCATAACTGTTGGAGTGCCGACCCTAATGTTTGTCGCGATACCTTAACCAATTTTATAACGCAGTGGGCAAGCGGTGTAGGTGCAACCTCATCAACGGCGATTAACTTGGTTGCTCCGGATGATCAAGAGCCGAGTGGGGCGATTGTATTTCCTGAAACCTCTAGCTTATTTGGCACTACTGTTTATCCATTATTAGCGACCAACTGTGTTGGTTGTCATAGTGATACCGCGCCAGTACAAATTCGTCAGACGCCTTTATTTGCTCACAGTAATGTTGATACGGCCTACGAAGCGGCAAAAACCAAAATTGATTTAGCTAACGCCGATGATTCGCGCTTGGTTGTGCGCCTACGTGAGGAATCGCATAACTGTTGGAGCGATTGCGCCAGCAATGCGGCGGAAATGCAAACCCAAATTGAAGC
The DNA here is from genome assembly GCA_905480475.1 of uncultured Pseudomonadales bacterium. Classification (GTDB taxonomy): domain Bacteria; phylum Pseudomonadota; class Gammaproteobacteria; order Pseudomonadales; family UBA7434; genus UBA7434. The sequence goes on from CAJQQO010000011.1 coordinate 480, forward strand.
CTTGTTACCTGATACGGTAGAGCCGGTTGATCCTAGTCTGGTAACCAGTTTAGCGTTAAGAATGAACGCCGATGGTATTCAAGCCTCCAGCGGCGGCCGAATTGAAAGCCATGTTATTGCCCAATATGAGTTCCGTATTGGTAGCGGCAGTATTATTGCCGATCGCAGTAATGTTAGCCCGTTAATGCCGTTAACACTGGTTGGCGATTATGACTGGTTAGATAACTGGGGAATCCAATTCCGTGATGGCCGCGCGCAAGCGTCGGTGAATGACAGTAAAAAACTGTATGACGAGCTTACAGCAACGGGGGAGTACAGCGTAGAAGCTTGGGTATTTCCATCCAATGTTACCCAAGACGACTCTGCACGTATTGTTAGTTACTCCGGTGGCAGTACATCGCGCAACTTTACTTTGGGTCAGACACTTTACAACTATGACTTTTTAAATCGCTCTAGTACTACCGATGTCGACGGTCGGCCCGCGTATTCAACTCCTGATGCTGATGAAAGCGCGCAAGCAGCTTTACAGCATGTGGTATTAACTTATCATCCTGATACAGGTCGTCAGATTTATGTTAACGGTGAGCTAAGTCGTGCGGACGATCCTGATCCTCAGGGCGGTGGTAATCTTTCTAGCTGGGATAGTGACTTTGCATTTGTGTTAGGTAATGAAACCAGCGGAAATGATGCATGGGAAGGCGCTGTTCGCTTTGTTGCCATCCATCGCCGTGCACTATCTGCCGAAGATGTTACAACTAACTACGATGTGGGTGTAGGTCAAAAATACTTTTTATTATTCCGCTTAGCTGAGCTGGATGATCATGATAATAACCCTGCAACTGAGCCATTGGTCAATGAATTGACTGGTACGCCTAACAGTTACCTTGTGTTTCAAGTTAGCCAGTACGATAACTACAGCTACTTATTTAGCGATCCATACTACCTAGTGCTTGGTGCTGATACTATGTTGCAGCCGCTGGATATCGAAGGTATGCGCATTGGTGTAAACGGTAAAGTGTCTACAGTAGGGCAGGCGTTTACTCAAATGGATTTGCAATTATTACCCGCCAATTATGATGCCGAGAGCGGCTATCCGCTTAGCTCACAAGGAATGTTAGTTCCCTTGGAAAATGGCGCTGACCTCGATCAATTCTTTTTATCGTTCGAGCAATTGGATGTGAATAGTAACGTGTTTGTTGAAGCGACTTTTGATGATCCTGTCTTTACTGGCAGCGGCCTTGAAAACTCTGAAATTGCGGTGCGAAATTATGCGGAAATCCGCGAAAGCTTTGCGCAAATCACTCATGTTGATTCATCAACAGCCAGTGTTGCAGCTACCTATGATTTAGTCGTCCAACAATTGCCATCCAAAGAAGATATTTTGGGCTTTTTGTCTGCTCATCAAATGGGTGTTACGCAACTCGCAATTGCTTATTGTGATGTGATGGTTGAAACCAAATCATCACGAGATCTAGTGGGTATTAGTCTTGATGAGATCGATGCGTCTGGTGACGACGCCAATGCCAAGTCGCTTGCCGATTGGGATACCGACTTTATCGATCCAATGATTGCAGCGGCACTAAATTCAAACTTATCAGTGCAGCCTGCGGCGAATGATGTGAAAGATCAGATTCATCATCTACTCTTTACCGATGCGGATGGTATTGCAGAGATTGATTCGGAATTCAATCCTGATCCGGCCGGTATGGCTCGTTGTTCCGGTGGTTGTGGTGATGGTGTAACGGCCTTAGCTGCCAAAGCCGCTTGTGCCGCCGTGTTAGCGAGTTCGGCAGTTACCTTACAGTAGGTGATTGACGTAGTGAAAGCAGTGGCAGTGGCTAGTTATTTATTACTGATAAATCAAAATTAACTAAGCCGTTAACTACTAATAGTTCCTTAATTAATAGCAAAACAGTCAAGTATGAAATCGGAGCAGTACCATGGCAAAGCGAAATAAATCATGGGGTCTTAACCAGCCATTGGCCCACCCGGATCATCATAAGCCGATAACTCGTCGCGAATTAATTGCGCAGGGTTTTCGTTTTGGTCTCGGTACTGTTGCAGGTGTTTCCGGTTTAAATATGCTGGCGAGTAATCCTGCCTATGGTGCATTAGCGCCTGATCTGGAGGATTACCTTGCCGGTTGCGGCTTAGGTAATAATGGTGAACGCAAGATTCCTTTTATCTGTATTGACCTTGCTGGTGGTGCAAATATTTCCGGTTCTAACGTTTTAGTTGGTGGGCCTGGCGGGCAAATGGATTTTTTAAGTACTGCCGGTTATAGCAAACTCGGTTTGCCCGGTGATCGTATACCCATGGTAGGGCAAAATATCGATACCCAATTAGGTTTAGCTTTTCACTCCGATAGTGCTTTTTTAAACGGGATTTTAGAACGAGCTACGACAGCGGTGGGTAATATCAATGGCGCGGTTATTCCTGCGCGTTCAGATAATGATACCGGCAATAACCCGCATAATCCCATGTACGGTATTGCCAGAGCCGGTGCGTCCGGTGGTTTAGCAGATTTAATCGGTTCACGTAGTAGTGTATCGGGCGGTAATTCAATGGCGCCCGCGATGTTAATTAATCCGGAAACACCGCCGACCAAAATTGATCGCCCGAGTGATGTAGTCGGTTTGGTTGATACCGGCGATCTCAATGCGATATTAGGTAAAGAGCAAGCAGTGTCAGTAATGGAATCGGTGCAACGTATTAGTGCGGCAAAGTTTGCGCAGGTTAATACCGGCTTAACTAATCATGCTGAAGTGTCGGATAGTATTAATTGTCAGTATGTTAAGAGCGCCGACCTTGCCGATAAAGGTGAAATTGAATTGGTTGACCCCGATGATCGCGCGGCGTCTGATCCATTAGATCGAATTATTGTTAATGATGCTGGTGGCATTTTTTCTGAAGCAGAATTTGATAGTGAGCGCGAGTTTAGAAAAACCGCTTCCGTGATGAAAATGGTAATAGATGGTTTTGCCGGTGCGGGTACCATCACTATGGGTGGTTATGATTATCACACCGGTGATAGAGAAACCGGTGAGCGACGTGATCTTCGAGCCGGTCGCTGTATGGGCGCATGTCTGGAATATGCAGCAAGAAAAAACACCCCTTTAATGCTGTATGTATTTAGTGATGGTTCGGTTTTTAGTAATGGCATGGTTGACGATTCGCAAGATGGCGGCGGTAAAGGTGTTTGGACCGGTGATAACTCATCAACGGCGGCATCATTTATTTTGGTTTACAACCCGGGTTCACCACCACAAATTTTCGGTGTGGGTGATGATATGTTCCGCCACCAACAAATTGGTTGGATGCGTGATGATGCTTCGGTTGAAACCGGGAACGGTTATGCGCCAGCCAATAATGTCAACGGCTTAGTTGATACGGTCCTACTGAATTATCTAGCCTTACATGGCGAGGCAGGGCAGTTTCAATCGATGTTTGGTAATGGTTTGGGGAGTAATCTCGATCGTTACACCGCGTTCCAAACGCTCTCGTCAGTGAGTAACGGGTTTATTACCTAATGCTCTTTCAGGCTAGCGCCTGCTAGCCTGAAAAGCTGCTTTAACTGTTAATTCTCGTTGAAATATTTTCCTTGGTTACTCCATTTAGCTTATTGCTATTCTATTTTAACTTGCGGCTATGCCAATTTAGCTTGTTGCTATGCAACGCAGTTCACAAGTGATTTGCGCAAATAAGGCTATATTTAATAAGTCATGCAAGTTGCATGTGTAAGCTTATCGCGCCGTTTGATTGTTTAACTGTTGTCCTTCAATCAGTCTGGTTAAGAACTGTTCAGTTTGGTATTTTTCTCCAATGTTCAGCGATCGTCGATAAGCATTTACTTATTGAATAACCTTAAATGCTTTGGTCGGACATTATGTTTACTCCTCTGTTTAGATTGTTATCAAGACGGCTTGCCACTGTGGCCGTGATATTGCTTTCAATCACCTTAATACCTACAACATTATTCGCCCAAGATGAAACGGCACAAGCCTCGGTAGGTTTGGATAATGATCAATCCTTAGATCAAGCCTTACAAGCGCTTAAAAAAGATGTGCTGGCACTGAATCGCGATTTGTTTATTCTTGAAGAAGAATTATTATTTCCTACCAATACCCAAGTTGCAGTTTTTCTTTCTTTGGATGTTGGCGAGTTTTTTAAACTCGATGCAGTAACACTGACTATCGATAATAAGGAAGTCTCTAGTCATTTGTATACCGACCGCCAACTTGACGCCTTAGTACGGGGTGGTGTGCAACGTGTGTATCTGGGTAATATAAAATCTGGTGAACACGAAGTTGTTGCTGTGTTTACTGGACGTGGTCCGAACAATAGAGATTTTCGTCGCGCGGCATCGCTAAGTTTTAATAAAACAAGCTCGGCTAAAAAACTAGAACTGATTGTTAAAGACGAAATGCGGCTGTACCAACCCAAGTTTTCTATTGTGGAATGGGATTGATCCTTGCCCATTAACTTCACGCCAATAACGATGACACTTAGTCACTATTTTCCTCAGCAGTTGCGACGATTGTTTTTTGGTCGTAGTTTTCGCTGCTTGCTGATTATGCTTGCGGCTCTTAGTGCCTCTATTGTCTACTCTAGCGCTTCAAATGCTGCTTGGTCTTTTTTACCGTCGGTGTTTAAATATTCTGAATCGGAGCCTGCACAAAAAAAACAGGTTGAAGATCTAAGCTACGGTGTGGTTTTGTATGAGTTTTTTCAAAAAAACTACTTCCAGTCAATCACAGCGATTATGGTTGCCGAGCAACAACAAAGTATGCCTAATCACCAAGAGTTTGCCCAAGTACTGATGGGCGGGATTCAACTCTCTTATGGTATGGATCAACAGGCGGAGCAGACATTTTTATCAGTTATCGATGATCATGCTAACAAGCAAAACCGTGCGCGTGGTTGGTTTTATCTGGGCAAGCTGGCCTACCAAAAAAATAATATTGCTAAAGCTACTCAATCATTGGGGAAGGTAGATAAAGCACTTAACCGTGAGCTTCATGATGAGTTAGTTTTTTTATATGAGAAAATTTCCCTAGCGGCTGATCCAATCGCTGATGCAGCTAACGATGACGATAAGGATTTGTCGTTAAGTTTTCACCCAAAGCTATCGAAGGGTTCGATCTATCGTTATTACCGGGACTATAACCGCGCAGTAAAATCTGTTAGAGAAAGTGAGCAGCGCTGGCCCGAATCGGCAAAAGCATTGAGTAATTTATATCAAACGCTAACGAAGTATGAAGACCTTGCTAACCGTGAAGAGGTTTTGGCCTTGCGTGATAAAGTGCTTACCTCTCTAGGTTACTTGCAATTAAAAATGGGCAATAACTCAGCTGCCATTAATCGTTTTCGTAAAGTGCGACAAACCGGCACGCAATCTGGCAAAGCACTTGTCGGTTATGGTTGGGCGGCAATTAATGAGGCTGGCAATACCGGTAATTACGAGCAGGCGTTAACCCCTTGGTTAGCATTACAGTCACGATCGATGGCTGAGTCCAGTACTCATGAAGCATTATTGGCGGTTCCGTTTATATACGAGGCGGTTGATTTAAACCAAAATGCTTTGCAAGCTTACGACTTGGCTTTGGATAAAATGCGTGATGAGCTAGCGGCGCTACAAGATCTACGTATTGAAATTGATAAGCAAGGTTATCTCGCGGCTTTCGCAACGTCACTATCATCTTCTGGCGGAAGCCAAACGCCAAGTGATAAACATAATTTACTCACTGGTGGACATTGGTTAGATGCCGACGCTTCATTAATTGAGCCGGATGCCTTGGATGCTAGTCCATTAAAAGCGCATTTAAGTGAATTGCTAGCCACTTCAGCAATGCGGACTTTATTTGGCCAGTTGAATGATATTTATTGGTTAGATGAAAACTTACAATCCTGGCAGCAACGTGTTGAAACCTTTGACTTTGCGGTAAAAGAGCGGCAAGAGCGAAACCGACGAGTGTTAAGCGGAATTGCCGAAGATCAACTCAAAGCTCAATTGGCCGACTTGCAACAACAGCGCGATCACTTGGCGTTTATGTTAAGTACCGCAGCTGAAATCGAAAATAGTGATGGTCTTAGCTTTTTGCTATCGGTGGCCGAGAAGAAAAGTATTCAACGTATTGAACAAGCGTTAGCGAAGCTCGATAAGATTGATGTTCAACGTCGGGCTATCACTATGACTTATCCCGCTGATGATGCTCTAAGTCGTATTGAAATCTCAGCAAATGCCAGCAAACTAAGCGCGTTAAGACTGCAACTAAATAAAATGAAAAATATTATTTATTGGCAAGCCAGTGCGGATCAAGTTGAGCGAGTTTGGGATAAGCAAAAAATTCTAAGCGCTGCGGATACCGCTCTTGCTGAGGCGCAACAGCGAATGGAAAATTTCCCGGCATTGGCAGCAGAGTTAACGGGACAGGCAAAATATCTACAGCAACTTGGAGGAAAACGTGAGCGAATTGCAGTCAATATCAATGCGCTTGGCCAGCTGAAAAACAATGTCGAAGCAAAGC
>CAJQQO010000012.1 GCA_905480475.1 uncultured Pseudomonadales bacterium
CACCACTTGGAGTAGCACCGTAATGGGTAGAGCGTACCAAAACCGCAAAGAATCAATGGCTAAAACATCAGACGCCAAAGCGCGGGTTTATAGCAAATATGGTCGTGAAATTTATGTTTGTGCCAAAGCTGGTGGTATCGATCCCGACGGCAACCTATCTTTACGCGGCTTAATTGATCGCGCGAAAAAAGATCAGGTGCCTAGCCATGTGATCGATAAAGCGATCGATAAAGCCAAAGGTGGTGGCGGTGAAGATTTTGCAACCGCGCGCTATGAAGGCTTTGGCCCTGGCGGCTGTATGGTGATTGTTGATTGCCTAACCGACAACGCTACGCGTACCTTTAATGACGTGAGACTCTGCTTTACCAAAAATAATTGCAAGATCGGCACGCAAGGCAGCGTAAGTCATATGTTTGATCATGCCGCGATACTGGCATTTAACGGTGATGATGAAGACACCACGTTGGAAGCATTAATGAATGCCGATGTTGATGTCAGCGATATTGAATGTGAAGACGGTAAGATCACTATTTTTGCCCCGCATACCGACTACGGAAAAGCCAAGCAAGCAATTAGTGATACCTTTGCAGGAATAGAATTTGAAGTGGATGAAATCCAATTTATTCCGCAAAATACCACTGCGGTTGGTGGAGATGATATTCCCGTGTTAGAAAAGTTTTTGGATATGCTTAACGATTTAGATGATGTACAAAACGTCTATCACAACGTTGAAGGCTAACAGGAAATAGTCAACTGACTAATCAAACCGATAAATCAAACAAGACTCGCTTAATTATTGCTGGTCTTGTTTTTTTATCGATACGTTTTTTATCCGTTCGTTATTTGTAAATACGCTGTTTGCCAAAACGGTTTTTTAAGCTTTATTTATTGGCCGTTCCAGATCCGGCCGACTGACCATAACCATTAAAAGATTTTCTTCTACGCGCGGGCCGCTTCTTCTTTGTCTCACTATCACGTTCGGAATGATTAGCGCCCGTTTTAGATTTGGGTTTAGCCGAGGATTTAGCTGAACTATTACCTGCATTATTGCCAGCACGCTTAGACGACGCTTTACGCGGGCCGTTTTTGCTAGCTGAATTTGCTCTTTCACCCTGTGTTTTACGACTATTATTCGGTTTTTTCTTACGCGGTGGACGCATATCCAATCGCGATTCAGGCAGCTCATGGACAGGCTCAAAACCTGCAAACGTTTCTCGCGTTAATAGCGTTTGAGTTAAACGCTCTATCTCTACAAGCTCAGCAAATTCATCGGCACAGACTAATGATACCGCTTCACCATCAGCACCAGCTCGACCGGTGCGACCAATACGATGCACATAATCAGCCGCAACATTCGGCAAATCAAAATTCACTACATGCGGTAGCTGATGAATATCCAAACCTCGCGCCGCGATATCGGTGGCAACTAACACCTGCACTTCGCCCTGCTTAAATTCCGCTAGCGCTCGCGTGCGTGCGCCCTGACTTTTATTGCCATGAATTGCAGTAGCGATAATACCTTGGGATTCAAGATCGCGAGTAAGTCGGTTGGCGCCATGTTTGGTGCGAGTAAATACCAGCACTTGCCCCCAATCATTGGCTCGAATTAATTTTGCTAGCAGCGCCGGTTTACGTTTTTTATCGACCGGACAAACCCACTGTTTAACGGTAGCGGCAGTCGCGTTAGGTGGCGCAACCGAAATCTCAACCGCTTGATGAACAATACTTTTAGCTAAGGTACGAATCGGCCCAGAGAAGGTCGCTGAAAACATTAGGTTCTGACGCTTCTTAGGTAACAGCGCAAGAATGCGGCGGATATCCGGCATAAAGCCCATATCGAGCATACGATCGGCTTCGTCCAACACTAACACTTCAACGGTGTTGAATTTAACTGCGTTTTGATTATACAAATCCAATAAACGACCGGGCGTTGCAACCAGTACATCCACACCTCTACGCAACTTAATCATTTGCGGATTGATCTTAACGCCGCCAAATACGACGGTAGAGCTAATGGATAAATGCTTGCTGTAAGTTTCAACGCTGGCGGCAACTTGCGCAGCTAATTCTCGGGTCGGCGTTAATATCAGTACCCGTATATGATTCGCTTTAACCTTTGGCCCGTTAATTAATTTTTGCAAAATCGGCAAGGTGAAACCAGCGGTTTTGCCGGTGCCGGTTTGCGCCGCAGCCATTACATCATCGCCCACCAATACCACTGGAATGGCCTCGGCTTGAATAGGTGATGGTGTGTCATAGCCTTGTTCGGCAATAGCTTTAAGAATCGGAGCAGATAATCCGAGCGAGGAAAATGTCATTTGGGCTCTTTTGTTCACGAGGAAGGCGGTATAGCTTGAGGGGCGGCAGCTTACAGGGATTCGGTGCTATAAGCTATGGATTAATTGGCCGTTTATTCGGTAAACAAACGGCCTTATGCTAGCCGGATAATTCGCCACTTTGCGTTAAAAGAGCCTATAAAGTAACGGCTTTTCAAGGCGATGCGGCGAATTAAACACGTAGCTAATTAGCTCACTCTATTACTGCTCACCATAGTCAAACCAGCGTCGTCGGTCGTTAGCGAGCAAATCCACTGACTCCGATGGACCCCAGCTTCCCGCCGAGTAGCGCGAAACAGACTGAGCAGTACTTTGCCAGCCATCAATAATACCATCAACCCAATCCCATGCGGCACGTAACTCGTCCGAGCGCATAAATAAGGTTTGATCAGATCGAATCACATCCAACAATAATCGTTCATAAGCACTGGGCGAGCGATGCTCATCAAATACCGCATCAAAGGATAAATCCAACCCGACGCTTTGCAAGCGCGTTTGCTCGGTTAAACCCGGCACTTTATTGACCAGCTTCATTTCAATGCCTTCATTAGGCTGCAAACGAATTATTAACTGATTATCGGTCAGTCTGCCAGCGCTGGCATCAAACAAGCGGTGAACCACAGGTTTAAACTGAATCACGATTTCTGAATAACGTTCACGCAAGCGCTTACCGGTGCGCAAGTAAAACGGCACGTCTTGCCAGCGCGAGTTTTCAATCTCGGCTTTAATCGCTACAAAGGATTCGGTTGAAGATTTATCGGTCGCAGAATCGGCTTCTTGCGAATAAGCCACAACAGCTTCTTGATTAATATTACCGGCGGCATATTGGCCTCGCACAGTGACATGATTCACATCGTGCGCGCTAATAGGCTTTAAACAACGCAAAACTTTAAGTTTTTCATCACGCACAAAATCGGGTTTATTTTTTGCGGGCGGTTCCATGCTCACCAAACACAGTAGTTGCAATAAATGGTTTTGCACCATATCGCGAAGCGCACCGGCTTGATCGTAAAAAGGCCAGCGTCCACCTGCGCCCACTTGCTCGGCAACCGTTATTTGTACATGGTCAATATAATTTCTATTCCACAGCGGCTCAAACAAAACATTTGCAAAGCGCAGCGCCAATAAATTTTGTACGGTTTCTTTACCCAAGTAATGATCAATACGGTAGATTTGTCTTTCATCAAAAACCGCACGCACATGATTATTGATTTGATCAAAACTGCTGCGCGATTCACCCAAAGGTTTTTCAACCACGATGCGAGTATCTTCCCTTACCAGCTTAGCTTTATCCAAAGCCTGACAAATCGGTGAGAAAATAGATGGCGGAGTTGAAAGATAAATCACAAACTCTTGATCACTCAATTGATCTTTTAGTGCCGCATAGGAATCGGCATTGGTCGCATCACCAACAAAGGGGACTAAACGTTCTTTGAAACGCAGCCAAGTAGTCTCTTGAATACTGTGGGTATATTCGCTCTTTTCTATCCAGGTATAAACTTTCTCCAAAAACTCGCTACTGGAAAACTTACCGCGACCAAAAGCAATAATTTTTGTGCTCTCGGAAAGCAAGTTCTCACAATCGAGGTTATACAGTGCCGGATACAATTTACGGAAAGCAAGATCCCCTTCTCCGCCAATTATCATGACATTACAATGGATATTCATTGAGCTAATTTTTCCTGGTTTAAATTTGCATCTAATCAGACAAGAGTCGTCTGTTAGATCTAATGATTAGTAATTTATTTTAGCAACCAACGCTCTACATACTAGCGCCGAACACGCTGCGTATCAGCTATGATAGCCGTTTTCTAGTTCTGACTCCGTTGCCAAGTTTTGAATGCACTCTAACACCAAAACTTATACCTAAGAACCGTTATAGCTGTGAGTATGACAAAAAAACCACCGGCAACGGTAGTGATATGCGGCAAGCGGTGCTTATCCACGGCTATAAAGCTACGCGGCCTAGCTCGGACTGTAATGGCAGCGATCAATTCGTGGATAACTGAAATTAAAGCATTAGAGTTTAGAGGCTTGGAGTAGTCTTAGCCGGGATCTTTTAGACGGTTTTTACTGATTTAGCTTACGCTAATGGCTTAGAGATACCTAATGTCGATTGGTCATGTAATGCCAAGGCCCGCTTAATATCATTGTGCACCGCGCCATATCCGACAGTCGTTATCTCATTCACAATACTCACCTGCACTGAGGCTGATTGATAGCTTCGCAACCATTGTTCAAATTCTCGCTGTTCGATATTACTTCTGGGATAACGACTCGCAGGCCGGTTTAACCCGAGACGCCAAGGCTTGGGGGTTAGTCTGGCTCGAAAACAATTTTGCGCCGTACACAAACGTCTATATAAAGTATCAACTTCAAGCGCATCAAAAATAGTGTCAACAATCTGATCACCGGCTGAAAATAATTGATTGATAATAATAAAACGTAAACCCGAATGGGTCTCATACACTTTAAATGTGTAATCAGGGTTGAGCTGTTGATAGCGCTCAATCTTAGCAAGAAAATATTGCTTATCTCTTCGCTGCCTACCCAATATTTGCAGTATGCGTGAAAACAAACCTAACTCAGGAACATCAATATCACCAATGAGCATCGACTGGGAATTTAAAACCTTTGCACCGTAGTTGTTTCTACTCACTACCGCCACTAAATTGTCATCTGCATCTTTTAGCTCTTCAAGCACTTCTTCCCTAACAAAACCCAGCCAGTATTCATACTCGTCGCGACGACTAAAATCGGCTTTTAATGCCGCTTGAAATTTTTCGACCCGCTGACTCGCATGTCGCTCCGCCTCTTCAACACTTTGATTGGATGCACCCCATATAGTCACTCGCTCAAGACCTAGTGAATTAGCATCCGCCACAACTTCTTTTTTATACCAATGCTTTGCAAATTTCATAGAATCACCCAAGCGTTTTGGACTATTTTTTTAGCCTATTTTGATTTTAATCCGCAGGCATACAGCAATGTTTGTAGCGCTTTTTGCTGCCGCAATAACAGGGGGCTTTGGCTCTCGGTTTTATATCACGAGTGATCCGCAGCACATCTTGCTGGTAAAACTCGGTCATCGAAGCAAAAAGCTTGGGGTGTTTTCGCTGTAGCATTCCGGGTCGTTCAAAAAAATATTCGGAGGCCACTGCAAAAAACTCAGTGCGATTGGTTGCGGCATAGTCGCGAATATTACTTTTTCGATTATCGATTTCGATAATTTTTTTGTGGACCAATTCAAACCAGGGGATCGAATAAGCAAATTCTTTTAAGCGCTCGGGATAACCATCACACTCCCCGTCCATCATATCAATGAGATGCACAAATTCGTGTATACCAACATTTTGTTTATCGTTTGAATTTTCAAATCCCTTATACAAGGCAGGCCTGCTTAGCGCCATCTTACCCGCCATAGGCCCCGTGCCAACCATACCGGTAATCAAGGAGTCTTTTCGTAAGCACTCAAAGTTTTGATTAAACGATGCAGGCAATAAATACACAGACGCTAGATTAAAGTAATGCCATTTGGGAAAACCCCAGACCGGTATAATTGCGCTGGCAGCCACTAATAATCTATCTTGATCAGTGACTTCAAACTGCCCCGCTTCTACCTGAGTTGTTTGCAGAAATAATACAAGCCGATGGTGAAAAAGCAGCTTATCGTCGGCAGCTAATACGCGATAAAAAGCGACCTTTTGCTGTAAAAATTCAGCCCAATGCGGCTGCCATTCGATAGTCTCAACCGGCGCTTTGCCGCCAGATAAAAACCCGAACAAACGATTAAACAGAGTGCGCAATGCCACGATCCTTTTGTTATTAAATATGAAAAATCACGATATAAATCTGACCATCAGTAATATCGTTGATTACATATCACATGGGAAAATTCGTCAACGTGTTCACACCAGAATAAACCATCACCAAGCCGAATGAGCGACATTTAAGCAATAACCGAGACCTGCGATAAACTAATTTGCAAGTGAAGCAGAACAATCCTGCTGCCTCTTTGACTTTAATATCCTGACATAATCGTAGAGAATATGCTGCAATATATTGTCTTTGTCGGCACCAGCCGCGTTAAAACTCATACTGCAATACAGGTATAATCATGGAAAAAGTCATGTACCCAATCTGGAAACCCGATAGCCAGAGCGCTAACGCTTTTCGCGATCTGTTGATTAGTGAACTGGCAGATAAGGTTTTGGCTTTGGGTGCAATTGGTTTTCGCGTGTCCGTACACGATGACTTTGCCGCCAGCGCCAGCAGTATTCAATTGCAAAATACCAAGCCACACCCTAACGGCATGTTATCGCTATGGCTCGATTCAGCCAATGACTTTTACCGCGCGCCTATCGACCAATCGATTGCCGCCGTGACTGCACGCTTTCACGGTTATCTGGTTAGCGAATCAGAACCCATGCCCAACACCCAATATCCTCCAACAAAAACCGGCGAGCGCACTTATGGCATGAATCAAATTGTGATGCTGCAAATACCTGATCGAATGGACCATGAGCAGTGGCTGGATATTTGGCGCAATAGTCATACCTTTGTAGGCATTGGCACGCAATCAACGTTTGCCTACCGACAAAACCGCGTGATACGCGCCGTGACTTACGCCGCGCCGCAGTATGATGCTTTTATCGAAGAGAATTTTCCTGAAGAGTCTATGTTTAGCGATAAGCACTATTACGATGATCAAGCCGATAAAGCTGAAAAGTGGGATCCACTCATTGATCGCTACTATCCCGAAGCAAAAACCATTCGCGCTAAAAATCCTGATGCGCCAAGATGGCAAACCAATGCATTGATTATGCAGGAGAGTGTTAAGCGCTTTATTGATATTGGCCAGCAGCCATGGCATGCGATGAAAATTGACTGCATGCCTTATAGCGAATATTTAATTAAATAATTATCCGACCAGCTTGCCACGATCAACCGGATAAACTGCACCATGAATCGCACTAGCATCACTTGAGGCTAAAAAGCTAATCACTTTGGCAACCTCTTCCGGCGACATCATGCCTCGCAAACCACTGGAGCGCATAACCAAATCAAAATCTACACCGTCCGGAAAACTAAAGTTTTGCACCTGCGGTGTATCCATACCACCGGGACAAATAACATTCACCCGTAAATCGGTATTCATATATTCCAACGCTAAGGAACGGGTTAAACCAATCAAGGCATGCTTGGCACTACAATAACCCGCTGAATATGGTTGACCACTTAAACCGGCAATCGATGCCACATTCACAATATTACCTTTGCTCTCAAGCAAATGCGGTATTGCCGCGCGACATAAATAAAATGGCCCACTAATATTAACCGCCAAGTCGCGTTCCCAATCGGCATCGCTGACCGCGGTGGTATGATGTAATTGGTGCTTACCTGCCGCATTAACCAATACATCTAATTGGCCAAACTTTTCAACGCAGCGATTAATCGCATCGCTACATTGCTGCGAATCCGCTAACTCAACGGCTTGTACCGCAACGGCAT
>CAJQQO010000013.1 GCA_905480475.1 uncultured Pseudomonadales bacterium
GATCTTTCGACATTAGCCTTATTCACAACCGCAGCTAGCGCACTGTGCTACATCATTGCGATTATCCGAATCTCATCGTCAATCCATGCGGCCTCGCAATTGGCTCCCCAAGATCAGCCCAGTGCAGCCAATTTACCGGGGCGGCCACCTTGGGGGATTCTCGGTGCAATTTTGCATTTCACAACCATCGGCTTAATGACGACGGAATATCAAGGTTTGAGTAGCAGCTTCTTTGATGCATTATCGATCACCGCTTTTATTGTGGTTACCATGAGCTTAATCGCCCAATCCCACTATGTGCTTAGAGCCTTGCTTATTCCGGTATTTGCTATTGCCACCATTTGTCTGGCGCTGGCCAGCTTATTCGCCCACCATACGACGATTGTCGCCACATCGACCGGGATGTTGACGCATATTCTTAGCTCAATTATTGCCTATAGCTTATTAAGCTTGGCCACACTGCAAGCATTGGCATTGCAGCAAATGGAGCGCGGGCTTAAAAATCATAGCGATAACCGCTGGCTTAATCAGCTGCCGCCACTGCAAACCATGGAAAGCCTGTTATTCCAGCTAATCACACTTGGCTGGCTGGCTTTAACCGTTGCGATTGCCAGTGGCAGCATTTACATCGATGACTTATTTGCTCAACATTTGGCGCATAAAACCCTATTTGCGGTCATTTCATGGCTGCTATTTGGTCTGTTATTGATTGGCCGTCAAAAGTACGGCTGGCGCGGAGCCACTGCGGTTAAGTGGACGCTAAGCGCCTTTATCGCACTAGCATTAGCTTATTTTGGCTCCAAATTTGTATTGGAGGTACTACTAAACAAAGCGTGATACCTGACCACCACACTGTCCTATTCAGCGAAAAACTGCGCCCGCTGGCTAATGCAATTTAAGCTTGCTAAAGCCCCTGCTTTTCTTCACTATTGCGATCCGATTAGCACATAGAGGTCACACCCCCACTTGGACGCAATTCCAATAAGCTGGCTGTTCACAGCACTAACGTTTCTCATCCTGTGTTCAGCGTTTTTCTCCAGTTCAGAAACCAGCATGATGGCGCTAAACCGCTATCGCCTCAAACACCTTAAACAAAGTGGCCATCGTGGTGCCCGCAAAGCTTCTCGCCTGTTAAGTCGTACCGATCGCCTTATCGGTCTAATCCTGATTGGCAATAACCTCGTTAATATCGCCGCCGCTTCACTGGCAACAGTGATTGCCGTAAGACTCTACGGCGATGCCGGTCCCATTATTGCGACCGTCGCATTAACCGTAGTGATTTTGATTTTTGCCGAAGTCACACCCAAAACCTTTGCCGCGCTACACCCAGAAAAAGTTGCCTTTCGTGCTGCCTATGTATTACAGCCCATGCTAGTGGTGCTTTCTCCTCTGGTGACTGTCACCAATGCTATTACTAACGCTATTATCAAATGGCTGGGTGGAAACACGGAAAGCAATCAAGACGATGATTTGAGTTTTGAAGAGCTGCGCATTCTGGTGCAAGAATCCGGCGGGCAAATTCCTAAAAAGCGTCGCGGAATGTTAATGAGCATTCTCGATCTTGAGAATGTTGTTGTTAACGACATTATGATTCCGCGCAATGAGATGTATGGCATCAATATTAACGACAACGCGCAAGTATTACTTGATCAAATTCGTGCGAGCGAATATACCCGCGTGCCATTGTTTCGCGACGAGTTAGATGATTTGGTTGGTATGCTACATCTTAGACAAAGCTCACGATTTATTGTCCGAGCGCCCGATGACGAAACCAATACTAACGGTGATGCACTGGTGCTCGACAAACGCGCCATGATCGAGTCGGCTAACGAACCGTATTTTGTCCCTGAAGGTACTCCGCTGCATACCCAGCTATTTAATTTCCAGCGTGAAAAGCGTCGTATAGGTATTGTGGTTGACGAGTACGGCGTTGTACTCGGCCTAGTGACTATGGAAGATATACTCGAAGAAATTGTTGGCGACTACACCACTAATTTTACCGAGCAGTTTGCCGATATTACCGACTTAGGTGAAGGCAATTATGTGATTACCGGCTCGGCAACCATTCGCGATATTAATAAACAGTTGGAATGGGATTTACCCACCAACGGCGCTAAAACGCTTAACGGCTTGATTCTAGAGCAACTTGAGGCCTTTCCAGATGCCAGCGGTGTTAGCTTGGCATTAGATGAATATCAGTTTGAAGTGCTGGATATTAAAGACAATATGATCAGCAGCGTGAAATCCCGACAGTTTAAAAAGCCCGGTAAAAAACACCACGATGAAGATTAGCAATCAGCAAGCCGCCAGATAAACACGCGCCGAAGTAAAGCTTCAAAGAATACGCCCCGACTCCTTCGCACGCTGCCAAGTTTTTTTAATAATATCGCGCTGCCCGTCGTTACTAAAAGTCGACCAACGGGCAATCTCATCCATTGTACGAAAACATCCCTCGCAAATATCCGCCGTATCCAATACGCAAACGCCAATACATGGCGAGGCCACTGGCTCGTGTTGAATAACTGAAGGGTCAATCTCTTTACTCATAAAAACCACTAGTTTAAAAAAAATTACCAAAAACTCTCGACACCAAATAATTATTCTTCGATAACTTTTAAGTCGGTCATAAAGCGTTTTGCGTTTAATACATAATGCTGTGCGCTTAAGGTCAGCGCCGCGCGTTGATCGTCCGACAACTGTTTAACAACTTTCCCCGGCGAACCTAACACCATTGAACCGTCGGGCACTTCCATATTCTCGGTCACCAAAGCATTCGCACCAATAAGACAATGCTTGCCAATTTTTGCGCCGTTTAAAACCACTGCATTGATACCAATCAAACTATCGTCACCAATGGTGCAGCCATGCAGCATCACTTTATGCCCTACTGTTACATTGTCACCAATTAGTAATGGGTAACCGGGATCAGCGTGCAGCACCGAAGCATCTTGAATATTGGAGCCTGTGCCGACCACAATTTTTTCTGCATCACCACGAATAACTACGCCAAACCACACACTGGCGTCGGCTTTTAATTCTACCTTGCCAATAACACTTGCGCCCGGCGCAATAAAATTAGCCGCATCATTGAGTATTGGCGAATCATCACCTAAGGAATAAATCATATTTATCAAACCGGTTACGCGGATAATCCACAAAATAGAAAACAGCTTACATCGTTAAGTTGGAATAATTTAGCTTAATCCAAGCCGCACATTCTAACCTTGTACGCGGCGATTAAAAACTGCATAAGAATTTAACAATCACATCATTAGGCGGTATGGATATCACTGCGGACAAACGTCATTATATTTGGCAGCACATAGTCCGAGAATCCATCTTTTGATGCCTAGCGAGACCTAACGATTTTGATACACAGAACTTAGCGATCCAGCCCCGCGGCATAGAGTTCGGCTTGTCGGCAACAAGCCATTTATAACCAGCCACTCCATTTTGGTGCAAAAATAGGTCGTTAGCAAAATGAAAACTGCTATCTATTTGTTTTTAATCAACTTTTATTACTTAAAGCAGTTTTAGCCTATTCAGCATATTTAACTGTAATGTGAATTAGATTGATTATTTATTGTACAGACTTCACAAGTCACGTAGTATTAGTCGCTCTGGTCATTGGTGCCAGAAAACGCTTTTTGCAACATTGAGAGCAAATCGGGGTTAGAATAACGAGAAATAATTACCAGCAATTTTGGCTATAACTAGGCCTAGAAACGATGTGAGCAAGTCTCTGTAAAATGATAGAGGATATGAACCAAGCATCGCGCTTAAATATTTAATCTAGACGGCAAAATAAGTAAATTAGCGATAAACATTAATAGCAATACAAAAACAACAAAGGGTTAAACCCGATTGCTAATAAGCGTTTATTACCGGCGGGTAAAGAATTCGGCTAACGGACAATCAAGCTATTAATTCTCAAGTATCTCAAGTGATAAGCGGGTATTAATAAAGCGTTTTGAAGATAGTGTTTTAGCAACACAGCTTTTTGATCACCGCTTTAATTATTAAAGCTTTTAACACGTTTAACTTCGATAACATTAGCTTCAACTACATAAGCCACCACAACAGGGTTTGGATAGAAAAAGGGTTATTAAGGATGTCATACGATAGTAAAGACAATACATCTCGCTCAACAGACGCGGCGGAAAAAAATAAACTTTCGCTACCGGATTTTGACACCTTACGCGAGATGGCTAAAAACGATCCTGAGGAACTTGAAAACCTTAGGCTAGCCTTATGCAATAAAGTCATTAACGAAGCACCTGACCATGCCAAGCAACGCTTGCAAGGCTTGATGTTTCAAATTAATTCGCGCCGACAATTAGCCTCATCGCATTTAGAAGCGTGCAAAGAGATTTCCAATTTAATGCATGAGTCATTGCAACGTATGCAAGCCATGTTAAAAGATTTGCGCTCCATGCAAAGCGAAAGTATTTTGCTTTCAACCCGTCACTTTAAAGAGCCTAAAACAGCGGTTTTACCTAAAGCGGATGTTATTCCTTTTAAACCTAGAACCAACTAAGTTTATAAGCATCGACTAAAACCGACAATTCTATAGTTTAGATTCAATCCAGCAGTCTGCGAGTTTTCTAAGCGTGCAAATCTCCCAGGAGATGACGCTTTCTGTAAACTATATAAATTTCATTTCACCTGATTTTTTTTAGCTATTACATCCATATTCAATAATTATTATTGAGTATGTTTAGATAATG
>CAJQQO010000014.1 GCA_905480475.1 uncultured Pseudomonadales bacterium
CCTTGCACAAAGTAATAATAATATGGAAACCGGCACTTAAAAAAACGCTGTCAGTTTTTCGGCAAACCGTTAACGCCGCCACTTTGGCCATATCAAGCCCGCCAGCCAACGCCAAAAAGAATTTCCCTGCAATACCATACGATCGATATTATCGTACTCTCGCTGCAAGCTAATCGGATCGGCAAAAAACTCTCCGCGCGTTTTAAAATTTTCGGCCGGATCGAGATCTCGCACTTTTTTGGCAGGGTTGCCTGCAACCACAGTATTTGCAGCAACATCTTTAGTGACGACTGCGTTTGCGGCCACCACACTATTTTCGCCAATGCTTACACCTTTTAGTACCGTGGCATGATCACCAACCCAAACATTGTCGGCGATGGTAATAGGTAGATTCGCTTGATCACGACCCACTCGATCATAAATACCGTGCCAATCTGAATCAGTGATATAAGCACCATTGGCAAACATGCAGCTATGGCCAATAGTAATATTATTGGCCGCGCTCATGCGAACACCCGGCGAAATCATCACATAGTCACCGATATTGATTGAACCCTCGCCTTCAGCTATGCCCCACACGCCAATAGAAACATGTCGGTCGGCCTCAGCAACCACCGTCGCGCAATGACCTAAATGCACGCCGTCGCCGTTAACATCAATATCCCATGGCCGCATAAAGGTGCCATGATCACCCAACGTTGAAAACTTGGGCCGCAAGTAGTGTTCAACGTACCAACTTCTAAAGTTTAAGTAACACTTCTTAACCCAGTAGGGACGAAAGTCTTTTTGCATTTATGAATTCTCGCAGCTATTTTCTTACCTATTCGGCCTGAATAGCTTCCATGATATTTTTGGCTATTCGAATAATCAAAGCCCTACCAGGATTATTCGGAGGCTCACTGGAATACTGTAAGATACGCATCTTACCTGTATGATGGCAAGCAAACTATGGCCTAACATTGCCTTATCGAAGGGTTTGATTAAAAAGCAAAACCACCACAGTATCCGGCTTGTTTGAAAACCATTTATGAAATCAATATCTCGTAGCGTGACCAGCAATCAGTTGACCGTACATGACGATTTAGCGACCGTTGTTAATAAGCACCTTAATAGCGAATTTAAAAAGCCTATAGCGGCGCATACGACCGATGCTTATCAAGCCGCTATTGCGCAGATCAATAACCGCAAATTGATTCTCGATTCTGGCTGCGGCAACGGCAAGAGCACGCTGGCGATTGCCAATCAATACCCCGATGCCTTTGTGATCGGTATAGACAAATCCAGTCACCGTATTGGTAAATTAAGTTCGCATAATCAATCCGATGCAGCGGCCCAAAATTATACGATCATCCGCGCAGACCTTATTGATTTTTGGCGACTATCGGCTAACGATAATCTTCAGCTGCACCGGCACTTTATTCTTTACCCTAATCCCTGGCCTAAGAAACATCACCTCAAACGTCGATGGCATGGCTCTCCGGTATTTAAACAATTACTCAAGCTTGGTGGACAACTGGAGTTACGCAGCAATTGGCCGATCTATATTAATGAGTTTGCACAGGCCTTGACCTTGGCAGGTTTTGACAGTCGCAGCAGTAAAATATCAATGCAGCAAGATAATGGCATCACCGATTTCGAAACAAAGTATCATCTAAGCGGACAAACACTATGGCAATTAACCGCAAATTTAGATATATCTAGCAATATAAAGGTTTAGCTGGCAAATAATATTGACAGCAAGAAAGCGGGCAAGGAAAATCAATGCCTCAAAAATCACCATCACGAAAATTTAAGTCACTAAAAAACTAAGCCACAATATTCTCAACCGGAGATACCAGCGAAATGACTGGCCAACTAAGTCCACAGCAGCGTGAAACCTGGGATTGCATTCGAGCCGAAGCCAGCAGAGAGGCCGAACACGAACCTCTACTCGCCAGCTTTTTGCATGCCACGATTTTAAATCACGATAATTTCTCTTCGGCGCTGGCTTTTCACTTGTGCAATTTGCTTAGCTCAACCACTTCACTCGCCTTATCACTGCGCGAAGTCATCGACGAAGCTTATGCGATGGACCCAACAATTGTTGATGCTGCCTTTTATGATGTCGCCGCTATTCGCGATCGCGACTCCGCCTGCGGAGAATGCGGCACACCGTTTTTATATTACAAAGGTTATCACGCCTTACAATCGTATCGAATAGCGCATTGGCTGTGGACACAGGAGCGCAGAGAACTCGCGCTATTTTTGCAAAGCAGTATTTCAAATTCCTTTGCTGTCGATATTCACCCTGCCGCTAAAATTGGTTACGGCTTAATGCTAGACCACGCGACCGGTATTGTGATTGGCGAGACATCAGTGATTGGTAATAACGTATCAATCATGCAGTCGGTTACTTTGGGCGGCACAGGTAAAGATACTGGCGATCGCCATCCAAAAATTGCCGACGGCGTATTGATTGGCGCGGGCAGCAAAATTCTTGGCAACATCACTATTGGTGAAGGCGCGCAAGTCTGCGCAGGAAGTGTGGTATTAAAAGATGTGCCACCGCACTCATCAGTGGCTGGCGTGCCGGCAACCGTGGTTGGCAAACCCAATGAGGATATGCCATCACTGTCTATGAATCAGCAGTTAAGCTAGCCGTTAAATAAGTCGCCGAACCATTAACTATGATATTGCGGCGAATATTTTTTTACCGCTTCAATAAACGCGCCGGCATGCTCGGGATCGATGTCCGGTGTAATCCCGTGACCCAAATTAAATATATGGCCGCTATTCGTTGAATGCTGCCCATACTCCGCTAAGATTCTCTGCACCTCAGCTTCAATTGACGCAATAGGTGCGCGCAAAATAGCTGGATCCATATTGCCTTGCAAAGCCACTCGCTGACCAATTAACTCTCTTGCCTTGCCAATATTCATTGACCAATCCAAACCCACCGCACTGCAACCACAGCGACTAATCGCATCCAGCCATGGCGCGCCACCTTTGGTAAAAGCAATAACCGGAATAACCGTTCCGTCGTCACGCTTGACGTTTAAGCGACTAATTATTTTCGTAATATAGTCGAGTGAAAACGCTTGATAGGCAGCATCGCTTAATACGCCGCCCCAAGTATCAAATATTTGTACCGCCTGCGCGCCCGCATCAATTTGGGCATTTAAATAATCGGCAACCACAAGCGCCAGTTTATCCATTAGCTGATGCAGTGCCGCTGGTTCGCTATAAAGTAGACCTTTTATTTTTTTAAAGTCACGTGTTGAACCACCCTCAACCATATAGGTTGCCAAGGTCCAAGGACTGCCCGTAAAACCAATGAGCGGTACGCTGCCGTTTAATTCGTGGCGTATCAAATTTACCGCATCCATTACATATTGCAGATCGCTAAGTACGTCAGTCGATAAATTATTGATATCGGCAACGGTAGTTAATGGCCGCTCAAATTTTGGCCCCTCACCTTCTTCAAAATACAAACCCAAACCCATCGCATCGGGGATGGTTAAAATATCGGAAAATAGAATAGCAGCATCTAAAGGATAGCGAGCCAATGGCTGCAAAGTCACTTCGCAAGCTAACTCAGTGTTTTTGCAAAGTGATAAAAAATCAC
>CAJQQO010000015.1 GCA_905480475.1 uncultured Pseudomonadales bacterium
GTGAGTATTGCGCACATAAATATCGGGCTGTTGAGTCTCGGGCAAACTAGCATCAACCGCTTGTGTAGAGTAAGTGAAAACCCTTAAGTCCCGATCGAAGTCAGCAGGTGATTCAGACTTTAGCTCAGTGGCTAATTGCGCACCGAAGTTATCATCGGCATTAATCACCGCTGCGCTAACATTGTTCAAATAAAACAAGCGCCGCTTGGCATCGGCGTAGCTGGCCATATCTTTATGAAAATCGAGATGGTCATGAGAGAGATTGGTTAACACAGCCACATCAAAGCCAATGGCATCCGCGCGATGCTGAGCTAATGCATGCGATGAAACTTCGGCGGCAATCAGCGTGCAATGTTTATCGGCTAAACCTTTTATACACGCTTGCAGCTGCACTGCATCTGGCGTGGTAAAACCTGTAGTTTGCAATTCAAGATCGCCATGCTGACCGGCATTGTGAAACACGCCAAAACCCAAGGTGCCCAACAAACCACTTTGCTGGCCTAAGGAATCCGCCAAGCTAGCAATTAAATGACTGCAACTAGTTTTTCCGTTGGTTCCGGTGACACCGATTACCGTTAGATCTTCGCTTGGATCACCATAGTAGCGCCCCGCTATCGCACTTAATTGCTTACTTAAGCCCGGCACATCGATAACCATTACACCCAACTGCTTGCGCACCGTTAACGTTTCTGCCGCTTCAGCAGACTCTGCCAAGACAGCAACAGCACCACGCTTTATCGCCGCCGCAATATAGTTGCGACCATCTACGGTTAGGCCGTTTAATGCAAAAAACAAATCACCTTTATTAACCTTTCGGCTATCGGTGGCTAAACCGCTAACAATAATATTTTCCCAAACACTGGCCTGCGTCTTTCCGGACACATCTTTAATTGCTAGCAGCTCAGCTAATCGCCGAGTAATCGCTTGGCCGTTTTGCAGCTCTGTATTCATATCAAGCGCTTCCATGACTTTCTCGCGACGACACAGGTAAAGCTGCATCGGATAACGATGGAGAGCGCTCTGTTTTTAATGCGGTTTTATTGATTAACTCTTTATCGGCTAGTTCTTTATCAGCTAAGCCACTATTTTTCACTTGCCCTTTATCTCGCTGCTCACCGAGTTCATTCAGCCGATCCGGCTCAACATCCATAATGCGCAGTGCCGATTGCATAACTTTAGAAAAAACCGGGGCGGCAATTTTACCGCCGGAATAACGCTCATCAGCGGGATCATTAATAGTGACTACGGCAACCAGACGCGGCGCTGAGGCTGGGGCAATACCGGCAAAGGTAGCGCGATAGCGGCTTTCTTCATAACCGCTGCCACCGACTTTATGCGCGGTGCCAGTTTTTCCGGCAACGCTATAACCGGGAATACGCGCTTGTTTGCCGGTACCTTTTTCCACCACACCCAACATCATCTCACGCACTTCACGGGTGATACTGGCGGAAATCACTCGCTCGCCTTCTCCAACGCCTAAAGGCTTAGCCGCTTCAGAATTCACTTTGAGTAAACTGACCGGCTGCTTGATGCCATCGTTGGCAATTACCGAATATGCGCGCGCCAGCTGTACTGTATTAACCGACAAACCATGACCAAATGATAAAGTGGCTTTTTGAATCGGCGCCCAAAATCGATGATTAGGTAAATAACCTGCTTGCTCACCCGGAAAACCGGTGGCGCAATACTCACCTAAACCGACTCGCGAAAATAAATCCTGCATTTGATCAATATCGATATCCAAGGCTAACTTACTGGTGCCAACATTGCTGGACTTACTGAGCACCGTCGCTAAATCAATTTTGCCGTAGGCGCTCTCGTCGTAAATCGTTTTGTTACCTAAGCGAATAGAACCTCTATCCGTATCAATAATACTTGAGGAATCAAAGTCACCCGACTCTAACGCGGCCATGACAGTAAACGGTTTAACGGTTGAACCCGGCTCATATAAATCGATCAAGGCGCGGTTACGCATATTTTCAGGAACCAGCTGTGAGCGATCGTTAGCATTGTAAGAAGGCTGATTAACCAAGGCTAATACTTCGCCGGTTTGGGTATCAAGAATAACCAAGGAGCCAGAGCGCGCCTTGTAGCTTGCAACCGCCGACTTTAACTCCCTATAGGCAATATATTGCAGCCGCATATCAATCGATAAAACCAAACGCTGCCCTTCGCTGGCCGCCTTAATTAATTTGATATCTTTAATAACTTCGTGATGGGCATTTTTCATCACTTGCTTTAGACCGGCCTCGGCGCTTAACAGCGAATCAAACGAGAGCTCCATGCCCTCTTGGCCTTTATCATCAACGTCAGTAAATCCGACAAGGTGCGAGGCTATTTCTCCGGCAGGATAAAAACGCTTGTATTCAGTTTTTAAAAATACGCCATCAAATTTGCCAGACTTAATGGCATCTGCCATTTGAGGATCTAACTGACGTCGTAAATAAACGTAGTAATTGTTTTGCGCCAAGCGTTTTTTTAATAAGCGTTCGGAAATATCCAGCGACGACGCCAAGGCTTGAATTCGCGCAGCACTAAAATCAACTAAAGAAGGATTTGCCCATACTGATTCGACCGGCGTACTAAAGGCCAGCAATTTACCGTTACGATCAACAATTTCGCCACGACTAGCAGCAATAGTTTCTTCACGCAGTACACGCGCATCACCTTGCTTTTGTAAAAACAAACGGCCGCGCTCATTGCCGCCAAGACTATCGCCATCATCAATGATTTGTAGCTGAGCCAAACGAAATATAATTGCAGCGAAAGCCACAATTAATAACAACCAAAGCGGATAAACCCGCCACGACCATTTATTTAGACGATTAGAGCTAGCCATTAGTGCTTATCTCGCTCGGCAATCACTAATTGCTCAGGATTAGGCACTTCCATATTAAGCTCGGCACTAGCCACTTGCTCAATCATCGCTAGCGACGACCAAGTGCTTTCTTCAAGTAATAATTGACCTAGCTGAATTTGCTGACGGGTGGCTTCAGTTTGCAGGGATTGCAGTTCGATAAATAACTGACGGTTTTTAAAAGTGGTGTAGACCACGCACAAGGCGGACAGGGTTACCAGCAACAGCAATATAGCTGCGAAACGCAAATGCGTATGTGACAAGTGCTGGCTTGGCATAAGCTGTTGAATCCCCCCAGATTCGTAAGGCTTAAAGATCGACTATCGCTAGTTTCAAATCTTACTTTCGATATCGACTATTTTTTTAATACTTTTTTGCTGCTTTTTTTGCTGATGTAATAGCTGTTGCGATAAACGCTATTGATCAAATAATTTTTTAACTAAAGCTTTTCGGCTACCCGTAAAATTGCACTGCGCGAACGAGGATTGTCTTGTAACTCTTCGCTGCTAGCCCGCCCGGCTTTGACAATCATCTTCATTCGCTTGTTTAATGCATCATCGGTAACTGGAATAGATGCTGGCAAACTGTCACCCTTTACCTGATTGCGAATAAACCGTTTTACTATGCGGTCTTCAAGTGAATGAAAACTAATAACCGCCAAACGTCCACCTGGACTTAGTAAATCTACGCTACCGTCTAAAAACGACTTAAGCTGCTCAAGCTCCTGATTAATATAAATCCGTATCGCTTGAAAACTTCTTGTCGCAGGATGTTTGCCTTTTTCTACAAAAGGCATAGCTTCATCAATAATTTTGGCGAGCTGATGCGTTGTTGTTATCGCTTTATCAGCACGCTTTTCGACAATACCTCTGGCAATACGGGTTGCAAACTTTTCTTCACCGTACTGCTTTATTACATCGCGGATCTCATCAACGCTGGCTACTGCCAACCACTGCGCGGCACTTTGACCAACGCTTGGATCCATACGCATATCTAATTCGCCGTCACGCATAAAACTAAAACCACGCTCCGACGCATCTAGCTGCGGCGATGAAACACCTAAATCAAGCAGGATTCCACTCACCTTACCCTGCCAATTCCGCGCTGCGACCAATGCGGCTATTTGCGCAAAATCACTTCTTTCTACTTCTACCTGAGAAAATTCTGCAGCTAACTTTTCTGCTTCTGCAATCGCCTCAGGGTCTCTATCGACAACTAATAATTTCGCCTTAGCTGATAAGCGTGCCAACAATAACCGGCTATGCCCGCCTCGACCGAACGTGCCGTCGATGTAAATGCCATCAGGGTCTGTAAACCATCCTTCTACCGTTGCTATATCTAATACCGCTTGGTGCTGCAACATCTGCTGCGCATCCTGGCCACCCGATTGCTGACCTGATAAATCGTCCGTAGCCATTAAAGTGAAATCGTATATAGTTCTTCAGGCAAAGGCTGATCTTGCGCCTGACCCAAACCACTTTCTCGCTCTGCATCCCACTGCGGCTCACTCCACAGCTCTAGCTTTTTGCCCTGACCTACCAATACCACTTTTTTATCTAAACCAGCATGCGCTCTTAACGCGCTTGGTAATAACAGTCTGCCGCTGGAATCTAACTCAATATCCGAGGCATAACCCAATAGCAAACGTTTTAAGCGACCGACTTCAGGCTTTAGGCTGGGCAACTCTTGAATCTCTTGCTCAATCTCTTCCCAAGCGGGCAAGGGATAAATCAATAAGCATTTGTCTTGCAAATGAATAGTGGCGACTAATCGTCCGGCACAGGCATCCACTAGTCGGTCGCGATACTTACTTGGCATCGCGATACGGCCTTTGGCATCCATATTGATTGGATTAACGCCTCTGAACAATTTCCTTCCCCAACAATCTTTGCTTTCGCATTTAGCTTTGATATTTAGCCTTGCTGCCAGCTTGCCGATTTTGCTGACGCTTAACGCTTTTGGTGTGCCGGCTAGATCGGAGCGATTGTTAGCAGTGGAAGTAAACGGTTAAAAAAACAGCCGGCTGAAGCAACCGGCCCAAAATGTTCGTTTAACCTTTCCGCCTAATCTTTCACTCGTTCTTGCCACTTAACATGAAGAAAAAGCCCTATACCTCCATATATCACCACTTTACGACACATTCCCACACTATAGTGTGAGAAGAGGTCGCATGCAAGCACTGTTGCGGACAATTTTTAGTTTATAAATCAATAAGTTATTGCAATGTTGGGGGGTGAGTAGCCAACTGATTTTGCAGCTTTTAGATAGAATACATAGCACTAAATACCAAAGTTAATGTGCTACTTTAAGTTGAGGTAGGTATATATTTTTATTTTATAAGAAAATATTTTTTAAGCTCGTCACGCTATTAAAAATACGATGTTTTAACAGTACTTTATTAGCTGCCGCGAGAGGAAATTTTGAGCAAAGCGCAGAACCCGTTAAATCTAGACGATATTCAGAATTTCGCCAGTTTTGAGCGGATTTTTTTATTATCGACTGCGACCTTAAAGCCGTTAAAGCATTACGCTAAACGGCTTGAAATTGTGGCAGTGATTTTGATTAACAGGGTAAGGTACTCAAGCGGTTTTATTTTTCAATTTCCATAACAATAAAAGCGTTGCCGCCCTGTTGATCAAAAGTCCCGTAACCGGCATTGATAAACAATTGCCCTGCATCCAAATACACGCCACCCAAATCAATGGCACCGCCTTGGGCCTGACCATCATTCACCGATTCAAATTCACGGCCGGTATCAAAAGCCCAAATAGCTTCGCCGCTATGAGCGTCGAAAACGCGAATATTACCGTCAAGCGACGGCGCAAATACTAAGCTCTCGGTAACCGTTACCGCTGCCGATAAACCCGGATGGCAACCTTTTACCGCCTTGCCTTTATCATCAGTACAAATATCTGGCGCTGGCGTTGACCATAATAATTTGCCCGTGCTGATATCGTAAGCATGTAAGGATGGGTTAGGTTTACCCGGCGGATTATCGCCCAGAATACTAATAGGTCTATCGCTAATCGGCACATATAAAACACCGCGTTGCTCGTTAACGCCCATGCTAAAATGCACGCCACCTAACTTACCTCCAGTACCCGGCTTTTGAGTCCAGAGCAATTCACCATCACGATCGGGGTCCAAGGCATAAACATCGCCACTCTTTTGTCCGGCTAAAATAATATCTTTGCCATTTACGCTTACCAGAATAGGTGGCGCACCAAAATCCAAATCAACACCCCGCTCTTCTGGGCAATTATTATCGATAGGTGATTCACAAGAGGTATTCCAAGCGTCTGAGGCTAAAAACCGTTGATGCCAAAGCTGTTTACCGGTGGTGATATCAATCGCCATTATAGCGTCACTGGTATCCGTTGCCGGGCTAGAGTAGTTCTCGCCGGTGCCAACATAAATAGCGTTACGTTTAACATCCAGTGTCGGCTGCGACCATACTGGCGCACCGGAAGGTCCACGATGATCTGGCAGTAGCAGTCGCTTTTTAGTAACCACAGCTTCTTCTTCAATAATATAAGCGCGCCAAAGCATTTCACCCGTGGCAGGTTTTAAG
>CAJQQO010000016.1 GCA_905480475.1 uncultured Pseudomonadales bacterium
AGATCGGGATAAATGATTTAAGTTGGATCTAGGGATAAAGATTAACTTCAAAACCGTCGATGGTGGACCGATAGCCAGTTACTTTTTTTTGAAAAAAAGTAACCCAAAAAGTACATAAACGTACGGACGTTTAATCGCCGAAGTCAGCAGGGTTCAAGGTTAGTTGTAATGCGATCCTCAAAGAGTTGGGCAGTGAGTATGTCGCTAACGGCTAGGTGTTTTCAACACTTCACTGCGTTCAGCAACAAGTGCTTTTTATTTATAAGAAGTAAAACTTAGCCCTCCGGCAGCGTTTTACGAAATTCATCAGCGCTGTTTGCTGCTAGTCAATTTTAAACTCGTCAAATAAACGATTAAACAACGCCAGTAAAAACGCCGTGCTAACCCCAAACAGTATCAACCCCCCCATACTTTCAAAAGTCCCCAACAAACGCCATTGCTCGCTAAGCGTAATATCACCATAACCCAATGTGGTGGAAGTCACTGCAGAAAAATACAAAGCGGTTTCCAGCTCGCTAAACTCGCCAAGAAAAAGATAAATGCTGGCCCATAACCAAATCTCTACGGTATGTATGGCGATAATACCAGCGACCGCCGTGGTCATTAAGCCATAGGTGTGGCCACGATGCGTTGGTTTATCTCTTTTCGGTGATAGGGAGCTGAGTACCTTGACCAAAATAAACAAGCCCGTTACATGAATTACCACAGTTACCGCAATAATCACGCTGCCCCAAAATAGTTGATCGCCCACAGCAACTCCCGTTACTTTCACCAAGGTTTAAATACATGCCGCTATCCTACCGTTTTTGAACCGCTTCATCCATCACCGCAGCCTGTTTATAAAACCGAAAATCTTTCAAGCCAGTTGTTGATTGCCCATGCTATTTGGCATATTCGCTATCCGAATTTTTGGGTGATAAGTAGGAGCATTCCAGCGTAAATACGGTTTCACCTTTTTGGTTATACATTTCACTTGCGCTGGTTATGATGCCTAGTCCGGGGCGTGATTGGGATTCACGCATGGCGGTGACGGTAAATTTGGATTTTAAAACGTCATTGGGTCTTACCGGGGCATGCCACTGTAAATTGTTAAAACCCAGTGCGCTGACTGCGGCAATCAGTTTGTCTTTATCAATCTCAGCATTGCCAATGGCTGAGTTAATCGAAAAAAGATGCGCAGATGATGCTACTAAACCGCCAAACATGGATTCTTTAGCGGCAACTGGGTCAGTATGAAAGGGTTGTGGATCCCAACGTGTTCCTACTTCTATTATTTCTTCTTCGGTTACCCGATATTCTTCATCAAAAAATACTTCTTCGCCTAAATTGATATCGTCGTAATAACGCATGTAATTCTATTTTCCTTGGTGGGTAGTTTGTTAAGTGTAGTGTAGAGTTGATAAGTACATTGTTGTGAAGTACGTCGTCACTAAGTACGCAACTATTAAATAAATAGTTCGAAGCGATAGCCTACCAAAAGCTATCGTCGGCTTTTAAGTCCAGCGACTGCCACTCGCCGGTAACCGTTGTCTGGATATTGCTGATACCCACTGCATCACCATCAGTAATTTTAACAATACAATCACGGATTTGATGGATGCGCTCGGCGGTTTCTCTAGCGCTGCAATCACTAAAGTGTTCGCCTTCAATATTTAATTCGCCACGCCATTGGCCGTGATGCTTGCCATCCAGCCCGAAATACAAACCGGTGCCTAAATGAAAGCCAGTATCAGACACGACTTCAAGCTTAAGCGTTCGCCGCGAGCCGTCATCTAAGGTTAAATGGATGTCTCCGCCCAGTAGACGTCGATTGATCGGATTGAATTTTAATTGCTGATCAATGCTGCTAATAAATTGTTTGCTACCATCGGCATGTTCAATACCACCTTGGCACACTTCCGGTACGCCGGGAATGCCCATCTTTAAATAAAAGTGATGAATGCCGTAAACGCTACCATCAGGATTGACCATGCGCATTGGACTCCAAGAAAAATTCATTGGAAACATTGAGCTATCAATGCCGGGCATAATATCGGTGGGTTCATCACCTACGCCGTATCTAACACCCCAGCTATGGTCGCGAGTGCAAAACCAGTTGTCTGGATCGATAGTATGTTTGACGCCATCGAGTTCAAGCCAGCCAGTAGGCGTTCCAACCTGATGATAGCGTACCAAATCATTATCGACCCGATAGCCGCCAAGCTGACGCCTAAATTCATGTTCCTCTAAAAACGGCGGCAGCTCGCTGCAATCTAACACTATGTCAAAGGCGATTGGCTGAATATCATTTTTATCCAATCGGATGCGGATCTTTTTAAGCGGCTCAATAATTTCATAATGGATGGGGCCGGCACCGTAAACATCGGGATTGGGATAGAGCTGTCGACTGGCGCGCACCGTCCACTGCTCGACACCGCGAGCAATGCCGCTATAGCAGTCCAATACGTTGCGGTTAAGGTATTTACCTAAGCCAAAGCCAACTTGCATAGAGCCATCTTTAGCGCCCACGCTGAGGCAAACCTTTTCTGTCCATGAGCGGTCGCTTTGCAGTACGCTGGCAAAGGTATCGGTAATTTGGTGGTTCATAAACTCGTCCAAAGGGACAAGCACTGCATCTTCTTTAAACATAAATGGATTCCAGCTGAGGTTGTGCTTTTGTTCTCGCTATTCTTATCGCCGTGATATATGCCGATGTTATTGTTTATCAAAAGCCGTAAGCGTGTAGAGTATAACCAAAGCCAATGCTGCGCAGATGATTGAACCGTAATGTTAAAACTTATGGCTTAAATGGCAGATTGATTAGACTGTGGTCCAGAATAACGGTACTGATATTAGCGTGAGCAGAGAGATAATAGATGACATCAAGGTCGGTAGATATTAAGCAGCAATATGGTCCATGGGCACTGATTGCCGGAGCCTCCGAGGGTATTGGTTTGGCTTTTGCCGATCAGCTGGCCGCTCAGGGCATTAATTTGGTTTTGCTATCTCGTAGTCAGGGTAAGCTGGAAGCTGCGGCTAGTGATATTAAAGCTAAACACAATGTTGATATTCGATTGGTCGCAGCGGATCTTACCGCTGAAAATTGTATGGATAGCATACGCAGTGAAACCGCTGGCTTGGAAATAGGTTTGCTTATTTATAATGCGGGTGCAGTGCACGGTGCCGAGTTGTTTCTTGATGATCCCTTAGAGAAGTCATTAGGCTTGGTGAGTTTGAACTGTCGTGGCCCGGTTTTGTTAGCACATCACTTTGGCCAGCCTATGCGGGAGCGCAAACGCGGCGGAATGATTTTTCTAAGTTCGATGGCGGCATTTGCAGGCGGTTCATATGTTGCAACATATTCGGCAACTAAAGCCTTTGATATTATTTTTCCGCAATCCTTATGGCATGAAATGGCGCCGGACAATGTTAATGTGCTGTGTCTAATCGCGGGTGCAACGCGTACGCCAGCGATGGCTTCTTCGGGATTGGATCTAAGTACTGAGCAAGAGGGTGGTCCCGCTATTATGGATTCGGCAGATGTCGCGACCGAGGGTTTGGCTAATCTGGCTAATGGGCCGGTATGGATTGCAGGCGAGGGCAATCGCGCAACAGCAGAAATGTTAGCCGCTGTGCCACGAAAGGATTTGGTTGAAGCAATGAGTATGGCTACCGCTAATCTTTATGATAAGCCGTATATTCCGGTTAAGTCATAAATAGGCAATCTCAAGTCGCTAAGCGATAATTTTTAGTAGAGTAATAAAAACTTATGTCCGCTCCAAGCACTACAGATTACGATAGTTATATTCATGAGCCCAATAATCGCGAACTGGGTCATATACCGGGCGAATACGGTTTGCCGATTATTGGTCAAACCATTCCGTTTTTGCGTGATCCCTATGAATGGGCAAAGCGTCAGCATAAAAAATTCGGTTTACTTTCGCGGGTGAATACTGCCGGTAGTAATGGCGTGCTAGCGCTTGGCCCCGATTTAATGCAGCAAATTATGTTAGATCCCGGTCGCGATTTCTCATCCAAAATGGGTTTTATGGATAATGTTTCGAAGTTTTTCTCCGACAGTTTAATTATGGAGGACTTCGAGCATCATAAGCATCAGCGCAGAATTTTGCAGGCGGCGTTTAAAAATGATGCTCTAAAAACCTACACTGCTGATATTAATCGAATCTATGATAGAGCATTAGCAGAATGGGCTAACGATAGTGGTCAAACGATTTTATTTTTTGACTATATAAAAAACCTGTTGCTTGAAGTGGCGGCGGAAATTTTTGTTGGTGAAACCGAGCGCGGTGAGCGGGTAGAAAAACTTAACCAAGCATTTAGTGACTGTGTAGCTGGCACTATGTATATGGTCCCTTACAACATTCCCGGAACACGATTATATAAAGGCTTAAAAGGTAAGGCTTATCTGGAAAGGTTTTTTACCGAGCTAGTGCCGCGTAAGCGTAATGCAGCGAATATGGATGGCGAACAAAAAGGCCAAGATATGTTAAGTCATGTCTGCCGTGAAAAAGACGAAGATGGCGATTATTACACCGACAAAGAAATCGCCAACCAGATGATATTTTTATTATTTGCCGCACACGATACAACAACAGCAGCTATCACTCATACCATTTATTACTTGGCACGTAACCCGGAGATAAAGCAAAAGCTTTATGATGAATGTTTAGCGATCGGTAAGGATAACTTGGAGCATGAAGATTTAAATAATGTGCCGTATATGCAGCAAGTTTTTAATGAGGTGCAACGGCTTCGTCCTTCAGCACCTATGGTGCCAAGAAGAACCATTCGTGAAGTGGATATGTTAGGTCATAGCGTGCCAGCGCATACTATGGTTTATATTTTTCCGCGTTTTAGTCACTGTATGCCTGAGTATTGGAGTGATCCGGAGAGTTTTGATCCGGATCGTTTTTCGCCGGAGCGTGCAGAGCATAAGCAGCATCCGTTTTTGTTTCACCCCTTTGGCGGTGGCGCGCATAAATGTATTGGTATGCATTTTTCGCAAATGGAATATAAATGTTTTATCTATAAGTTTATATTGAATTTTGATTTTGAATCGCAGCATCGCAAAGAGCCAAAAATGATGACGCTGCCGATTCCCAGACCTGCAGATAAAATGCCGATTAGGCTTATCCGGCGCTAAGCTCTCGCTTAGCTTTGATGCGCTTGCCGAGCGCTAATGCCTATCGGATAGTGTTAGATATATGTTATCCGCTAATGTATTACTAGTTTGAACGGATAGAATATTGCATCAATTTACGCGGTTGTTAGCTGATCGTTAGTGGCGTAATCAAATAGTTAAGCGTCGCTCGTCCTGTTTTAAAAAATATGAAATAGATATCAATAAGTATTAAGAGGTTAGTATGTCGGATCAAGTAAAAGTGTTAGATGGCAAAGTTGCATTAATTACCGGTGCAGGGCAGGGAGTAGGTCAAGGTATTGCATTTGCCTTGGCTGAGCGTGGTGCAAAAATTGGTGTTAGCGGCCGAACCTTATCAAAATGTGAAACCACACGTGATGAAATTATTCGCCGTGGTGGCGAAGCGATTGCAATTGAATGTGATGTGAAAAACACTGATCATTTGAAAAGCGCTGTAGATACCTTGGTGGGTAAGTGGGGCGGGCCTAATATTTTGGTTAACAATGCTATTCAATCGCATATGTCGACGTTATTAAATAGTGATGACGAGGCCTTTCTTACTGCATTAACGGCAGGGCCGGTTGCGGCATTGCGCTTAATGAAATTGTGTTACCCGCATTTAAAGGGTGATGGCTGTATTATTAATTTGGCATCAACCGCAGCCAAGCGTTGGGATATGAGTTTTTATAGTTTATATGCCGCTGAAAAAGAAGCGCTACGCGCATTAACTCGCGGTGCCGCTAGCGAATGGGGTAAAGATAATATCCGCGCTAATGTGGTATTGCCACATGCGACTTCGCCGGGGCTTAAAGGCTGGATGGCAGCGAACCCTGAAGAGGCGGCTGCTTTTGTTGCGACCATTCCAATGCAAAGAGTGGGTGACTGTGAGCAGGATATCGGCAAGTTTGTTGCGGCATTGTGTTCGCCGGAATCGCAGTATGTCAGCGGTCAAAGCATTGCTATTGATGGCGGTCAAGCCTATATGGGCTAAGGGTTTTTAAACAAAAAAAGCAAATTAAATACGGAAAGTAATAATGATAAAAAAACTACTGGCAGTGTTTGTGGTGTTGGCAGTCGGCGTTGCGATAGGTTTTCAATTGCCGCGTGGCGCGAGTTTGTTGTCGACGGTGATGAGTATTGGTCAAAGCAGTAATGATAATTACGCCAAGCTAAAATCTAATCAAGCTTTTATTGAGTTTAAAACCTTATTGGATACAACCCATCAAATGGTTTTAAACGAAGCACAAACCGAGCAAGAGGCCGTAGAAGGTTTGCGTTGGTTATTGCGGGTAACGGCGATGAGTGCAGAAGTTGCCGCCGATGCAGATCCACGCTTACCGCATTTTCAGCAAATGGATACCTTGGCGCGAAAAGTGGGTGGTGATAATCCTGATGCCGAATACCATCACGTGCAAATAGATGGCGAGTACGATTATATTATTCGCGGCAATATCGGCACA
>CAJQQO010000017.1 GCA_905480475.1 uncultured Pseudomonadales bacterium
TTCGGTGCAGGTAGATTTAGCAAGGCGACTTTATGTTCGGGCA
This sequence comes from uncultured Pseudomonadales bacterium, assembly GCA_905480475.1. Lineage (GTDB taxonomy): Bacteria > Pseudomonadota > Gammaproteobacteria > Pseudomonadales > UBA7434 > UBA7434. The sequence goes on from CAJQQO010000017.1 coordinate 44, forward strand.
CCGGCAAGCGAACTTCAACTTCGGCAGTAGAAAAACAAACGCCTAAGGCTGTGCCTACGCTGACGTGCTGACCCAAATCCACATTGCGACTACGAACCAAACCATCGTAGGGGGCGGTTACATTAGTGCGAGAAAGATTTTCTTTAGCTTTACTTAGATCGGCTTTTGCCGCATCTAGATTGGCAATCGCTTCAGCAATTTGTGGTTCGCGCAATGCCAGCGATTTTGCCTGCTTAGTTCGCTTGCCTTCTTTGTTGTAACGTAACCAATCCTGATACGCGACTTCGGCGCGGCCACGCTCTTCAGCTAACAGGGTTTTTGCGCTGGCAACCGAAGCTTGCGCGCGAGCCAACGCGGTTTTGTATTCGAGATCATCGATACGCAGAAGCAAATCGCCTTTGTGGACAAAGCCACCGGCAACAAAGTTTTTGCCGACTGCAATAATCCGACCCTGAACTTCCGATGACAGCTTGGTCTCGGTGCTGGGGGTGACCGTGCCTTGCGACGGTATTTTTAATTGAATGGTTTCATTAAACACTTCAATCGCATCGACCAGCATCACTTTGCTCTCGATACTTTGCTGGGCTTGCTCAGGTTTTAACTGGTAAAGCCCAACGGCGATAGCAAGCGCGACCAAGACAATTAAAAATGGTCTCAGAGCTGCAAGCTTTGATGTTGATGTGGCGGTAGAGGACATCAGGTTCTCAAGTAATGTTGGTTAAAAAAATAGTCGTTAATCCAGCGTGACTAATTCAGCAGCGATAGCATCCGATGAAGGATGGACACTATTGGCTTATGGCTTGACGGTAAAGTTTGCTCAACGGTAACAATAGAAATACGGATTAATCGCTGGAATAATCAATAATTTCTTATATTGCTGTTAGCGCGACTTAGTGGTTTTCTAACGTTGCCGTAATGTCCGGTAGCGGACTCAGGGTCTTCAGGCTAGCGCCAAACTGCGCTAAAAACTGGATTTTGAACAGCTCTCGTACAGCCTTCCTATAATATTGGCAAACCCCATAATTTCAATACTCAAAGCATAGCAATCAGCATTATTTGCGCAATTACCTTTTGGTTACGTACTTTACTGTCCTGTAGCCAATTCAGTACACTGCCGTCCGCTTGTTAGCTTTTGTTTCATGGCCTTAAAACAGTATTGAAGAGTCTTTTAAAGACAGTGCTAAAAACATGCTTTAAAGATGATGACTGGCTAGCGAAAAGCGTCGTGTTAAACCTAGAAAAATAACCATTGGAGTTTTGATTATGGCAACTGTGTTTGCTAAGCCCGCCGACTTGTTAACATCGGTAGGTAAAGAGCTGGATAATAGTGATTGGCTTGAGATAACGCAGGAGCGAATCAATTTATTCGCTGATGCCACAGGTGATCATCAATGGATTCATGTCGATCCTGAGAAAGCAAAGGATGGGCCGTTTGGTGCCTGTATTGCCCATGGTTATTTAACCCTGTCCTTGGTGAATCTTTTTTTGCCGCAAATTATTGAAGTGCAGGGTTTTACCCACGCGGTCAATGTGGGCATGGATAAAACCCGCTTTCCAGCGGCGGTACCGGTAAACTCAGTATTGCGCGGTAAGGGCCAATTGATATCGGTTGAAGAGATCAAAGGTGCTATTCAATCGGTGGTTAGGGTAACGGTTGAGATTCAAGGCAGTGATCGGCCAGCTTGTGTGGTTGATACCATTTCGCGTTACTTTGTGGAGTGAGCTTGTGAGTGACGTACTGAGTAAAGCCTTAAAAAAGCGCGTTTAGTAAGCACTTTAAAAGCCAGACCAATAATCAAACTCTGCAATCCCGGCTGAAGTCATCCCCAAAATCGGGGGATGACAATTTACCAGCATCACTAACTCGCTTAGTTTAAAAGCGCCTGACGCTAATCATTACTTAATAATTTATCCTCAATCTGCAAGCAGCGCTGTAATTGCGCCTCGCACAAGGGGGCGTCCTGATCAAGGGTTTTGTAACTTCGCACGCAAATATGAAAACGCGCGCTGCATTGCTTCGCTTGCTGTGGGAGCGGACTGCAATATTGAAAATCCAAAGCTTTAATCGCCCGTCGTTCAATAAGATCGCAATAACTTAACAGTAATGCTTGCGTGCTATCTTGGGTACCAATACCACCTTCAAGCATTACCTCGGTCAGGAGTTGGCGTTGCACATAGATAACACTTTTAAGCAGGCTGGCCCGGTCAACCTCAATAGTCTTTTCCTTATTAGTGAGTTTGCTTGTGTGTGCACAGCTTGAAATTAACAATAGACACATTACTGCAGCGATGCAGCACCGAGCCTGTAATTTTTGGCTAGGCATAGCCTTTATATTGCTGCTTTGTTTGCGCCGATGACTCGGCTTTGGCTCAATAACAATCGTTGAGATAAAAACGCTGAAGTTGAAGATTCGAGAGATAATAAAAAATAGAGCGATAGTAAGTTTGTTCACGGTTGATTCCCTTTAGCCATGGGTTAGTGGAAGTTTGCCATTGCACAAGCTGGTAGGTACTACTTGCCAGCTCGCTGGTCTGCTATATACTATTATAGAAAATAATATCCATATAATGACATTTATAACTACAAAAAAGGAAATATGTTTCTTTTTTGAGCTGGAGGTTTATTTATGCATATGGTTACATGGGCAGATCACGCATGCATAGAATGTACAAAATGTCGCTTAAGAATCTCAGGGAAAGGTGGTCACAATGTCGTCAGCGGATGGTAGTATTGAGTTTCTGCTCAAGAATATTGAACAATTACAAGGACTTGGCAAATTGGAAACAATCTTGCCGATATTGGAAGCGATGAAAGTACTGATGACAGAGGCACAATTTGATGTGTCAATGATTAATCTGACGATGACCGCGGAAAATCGTGCCGTAGTGCGAAAGTTTCTGGTCGATGGAATGACGACAGCCGAGTTAGAAGCCGAAGGCGTTAGTCCATCCAGATTATCCAAAATTGTGGCGAGAGTGGTTGCGAATTTTCATGCCCAACTAAAAGAACTTGATCTGGTAAGCGGTCAATATGTTCTGGATTCCAAAACCGCAGAATTAGTTCATGAGTTGGAAGACGCAAAGGTCAGTGAGGCGCAATTAAAATTAAAAGTACCGACCGGGCGCAAAAAATCCGCGGCGCGTTCAAAAGCTGCCGCCAAAACCGAGTCCGCCGTTGAGCCTGACTCTACAGAAAAAAGCTCTGCAGAAAAAAGTCCTGTACAAAAAAGCCCTGCAGAAAATGCGCTTGCAGAAAACACCGCCGTTGCTGAAAAAAAATGTCAGTGATGCTAAGGTGAGTCTAGAATCTCGAAAAGAGTAATCTAAGCAAAAAGCCCCTAAAATTAAGCGCTAATTAATTATCATAGCGCTTGGCGCAATGCCGATTGTTGTTGAGCTTGCAGAGATAGAAACGCCAATAACTAATAATATTTAGCTCTTTCCGCCTCTTTGTAAGCGGCAATTTTTCCTACCGCTTTTTCATAAAGCCCAGCCACGTCAACGCTTAAGCCTGTTTCTGCGCGGCGCGAAATCATCGTTATTGGAAATAAAAAATTATTGGTATGCTTAAGCTGCAAGGCTCGCGATGGCCCGTACTTATCCTCGTAAATCAGCCATTTTAAATCAAACTGCTTTTGCAACAATCCACCAAAGACAATACCCATGTCCTGTAATAAGCGACGGTCGCTGGCTTTAACTCGCTTATCGTCCAGCAAACGTTGCAATAGCTTTAGATCGTGATCAGGAATTCCTTGCAGTCGGCTGCCAAAATGTTTTTGTGTTAGTTCTTCAATACGATCATGGCCTTGTTGTAAATAGCTAAGGTCTGACTCCTTAAATGCACGAAGCTCTACCTCGCTCGCTACATAAGCTTTGCCATAAGCGGTAAGTGGCAGTGTTAGCGCCGCCAGCACTAGCAACAAGCTGGTGGTTAATTGATAGGCAAAAAATGGCTTTTTCATTAGTCTAACCCGGTGGTCGTGAATCTATTTAGCGATTATCTGTCGTCTATTGTACTGCTCTTTAACAGCGATAGCTTTTGAGATCGGTCAACAGTTTGATAGTTCCCGGATGGAGCTGTAATCCATTGGCGGCTGTTGAAGTTATTGGCGCTGCATTGGTATAAATAATTGGCCCGCAAGCCTAGTCAATTAGGCGTGTAACTGCCGGTAAATGTGCTGATTGTCCCGCTTTAGCCTTGTGCTGACTAGCGCGCCTCAGTACCATGGCCGGATTATTCTAGTACAAGGCAAACAAAGCCTTATTTGGGGATTAAGTAGATGATTTCAGGCAGTATCGTAGCCTTGGTAACGCCAATGTTAGACGATGGAAATGTTGACTATGATGCGTTGGCGCGGCTAATTGATTGGCATATTGCCTCCGGCACCAATGGCATTGTTGCAGTGGGTACCACTGGCGAATCGGCCACGTTGAACTTTGATGAACATTGGGCCGTGATTAAGTTTGTCGTTGCGCATGTCGCGGGTCGTATAGCCGTTATTGCTGGCACTGGCGCAAATTCTACCTCTGAGGCCATTGAGCATACCGAGGCCGCGCAACAGCATGGTGTTGATGCCTGTTTAACAGTGACCCCATATTACAATAAACCTACTCAGCAAGGGCTTTATTTACATCATAAAACTATTGCCGAAGCGGTAGACATTCCCAATATTCTTTATAACGTCCCCGGTCGTACAGCGGTTGATATGCAAACCGAGACAACCCTGCGCTTGGCAGCGATTCCAAATATCGTGGGTATCAAAGATGCTACTGGCGATTTAAAGCGTGGCGCAGAATTGATTGCGGCCTGTGGCGATAAAATCGCGGTTTACTCGGGTGACGACAGTACTGCGGCCGAGTTAATGATGATGGGTGGTGCAGGAAATATTTCTGTGACTGCGAATATTGCTCCTCAGTTGCTGTCACAACTTTGCAAAGCTGCCATTGCTGCAAGCACGGCAGGCGAGCAAGAAAAAGAGGCTGCCAGAAATTTAAACAAACCCTTAGCGCAATTAAATAATGACTTGTTTCTAGAGGCGAATCCCATTCCGGTGAAATGGGCCTTATATAAAATGGGTTTAATTGGCAGCGGTATTCGCTTGCCGATGACGCCATTTGATGCGCGCTATCACCAGCAGCTTGAAGAGGCGATGGCCTTGGCTGGTATTAGCATTGAGACCGCAGCTGCGCACTAGGCTTTTAATTAAGTCATTCAGTTAATTAAATCGCTGGGCAAATAATTTATCCAATTGGAAAACGTTTTATGGTTTTTAAGAAAGTAGCAAATACAATTAGCGCTTGTTCTTTGCGCCTGATTGCGCGTTTGGTTTTACTTGCCTCAATTGTGTCAGTCTCTGCTTGTAGCTGGTTGTTTGGTGAGGACGGTATGTTTCCCGGCCATAGCAACGATTATTTAAAAGCGGAAGAGTCTGCGGATATTGTACTGCCCGAGGGGATTACTGCCGAAAACATAAAATCTGACTACCCGATTCCCGAGCTGGCCTTATCGCAAGTGCTGCCGGAAAAATTTAAGATTCCCAGAGTAGAGCCTTTAGATACCGTTGATAATAAAGGCAGCGTAAGAATCCAACGCTTTGAAGGTCAGCAGTGGGTGTTGGTTAACTCGGCGCCGGGGCAAATTTGGCCATTAATTGCGAGCTTCTTAACCAGCAATAATATTCCGCTGGCGCAGGCCGACGGTAGTCGTGGCTTAATTGAAACCGATTGGTTAGCCGCTGATACGCTAAACACCTCTAACTTAACCGATATTATTTTGGATCAAGACGACTTGAATCAAGGCGTTGTTGATAAAAACCGTGATTTTAGTGCTAAGGACAATACTGATAATAAGCAAAGCGCTGAAGGTGAACCCTTAAACGAAAAATACCGCTTTGTTTTAAAAGCCGGTGTACAAAAGGAAACGACGGAAGTATTAATTATTCAGCGTTCTCGCCCGGCGGTTGCCGATAAAGATCAAGCTGCTAATTGGCAGAATGGATCAAGCAGTCAGCTGCGCGAAAATAATATGGTTAAATTATTGTCTGAGCATTTGGCTAACTCGCCGAATCAGGCTTCGCATTCCTTACTGGCGCAGGGCATTGGCTCGGCAAGTCACGTCAAGCTGCAATACGATGATGAAGGTATGCCGTATTTAACACTGCAATTACCCTTTGATAGAGCTTGGGCTTCACTGGGTTTAGCGTTGCGCAAAGCTTCCTACCAAGTCAGTGACTTGGACAGAACCCAAGGTGTTTATTACGCTAGCTATATTGCCAAGGTTGACCGGCCAAAAAAACGTGGCTTTTTTAAGCGCATTTTTGGTATTGGCAAACGCAAGGCGAAAGCGGCAGAAGAAGCCATCGATCCGGTTAAAATTCAAACCCGTCACGATGGTCAAACGCTGATTATTACTATCCAGCGCGAAGCAGAACCGCCGCTGCGTGCCAATGAACAAGCTTTTATGCTGAGACGTATCCAGAGTAAGTTGTCCTAGTGCTTTTTTTTACAGGGATAGTGCGTAGCGGAATTGAGATGCTGTCTGCAAAAAATCGGGCGATGCAGTGAGATTTGCATCCTTAGGTAGTGGCAGTAAAGGCAATGCTTTGGTGGTGGAGTCTGCCGGCACACGCATATTGATTGATTGTGGCATTAGCTTACGCAGTTTGACGCAAGGTCTGGAACGACTGGAATTAGGCCTTAGTGATTTACATGCAGCATTCATTACCCACGAGCATGGTGATCATATTAAAGGTGTTAAAGCCTTGGCGCGTAAACAGCCGCTGCCCATTTATATGACTCATGGCACTGCGGTAAAAAGTGGTTGTGATGAATTAGATAATATTGCTTTGCTGGATAATTTTACCGAAGTAAAAATCGGTGATTTATCAGTACAACCCGTTGCTGTGCCGCACGATGCGCGCGAGCCATGTCAGTTTGTTATCAGTAGTCAATTGGCGGTGAGCGATCAGGAGTCAGGAGTTCGCGATAGCGGTCAAAGAGTTAAGCGCTTAGGGGTGTTAACCGACTTAGGTAGTTACACGCCACATGTGATTGATGCCTATAGCGACTGTGATGCGATGGTATTGGAATGCAATCATGATGTTGGCATGCTCGAGGCTGGGCCTTACCCTTACGGCTTAAAGCGAAGAGTGCTGGGCGACTGGGGGCATTTAAGTAATCATCAGGCGCGCGATTTACTGGCTAATTTTAATCATGAAAAAATGCAGTGGTTAGTGGTCGCGCATATCAGCCAACAAAATAATACTGAACATTTGGCTTTAGGCGCGCTGCACGATGTGTTCCCTTATCATGAACGCATTCTGGTTGCCGATCAGGACACAGGGTTTGACTGGCTTAAAATAGACTAAAGATAAGTCGGCTTAAATACTCGCGTGCTTCTCAGCGATAGTTTATACGCTGGATTTTAAAATACGCACAAGTAAAAGCTGAAACTAAGTTTTAAAATGCATTGTTGTCTACTGGCGCAAGGATTTTCACAAGCAATCAATATTGTCTGAGTAAAAGATACGGAAGTGATTAAGCGATAAGGATGTCCATAATAAATAGGGAAGTTAGTCGCAGTTAGGGCAGTTAATAATCGATATGGCAGATAGTGATAAGCGAAGGTTTCCACGGGTTGCTATTCAGGCTCAGCTTGAAATTAGTCACCCATCGTTTGGTGTGATTCTACTAAAAGCAAAAAATGCCTCCGAGGGTGGTTTTTTTGCTTTGCGTGGCGTGAGTCCTTTG
>CAJQQO010000018.1 GCA_905480475.1 uncultured Pseudomonadales bacterium
AAGATCTTTATGTGTCGGATTTGCTGCCCACAGAAAGAGTATTAGTCAAAGATGAAAACGTTTGTCTGCATTGTGGTTTATGTGCCGAGCGTTGCCCAACAACGGCTTGGGATATGCAGAAGTATTTTTATGGCGTAAGCAAAGCCAGTGAAATTAAAACGGCGTAGCGAGTAGTTGATTGTAAGTGAAACCTGTTTAAGCAATTGCTCGATACAAACGTTATTAGAGATATTAATCCTAGCGTTAAAAAAATGCTTAAAACAAACCGTTTAATCAAAAGGTAGTTGCCTGTTAAAGTGGTAGTTTGAAAAATAACTGCTGATATAGCGCTGAAACAGTTATTACGAAAAATGCCAATACAGGTATTAGGAAAATTAAAGCATGGCCAATATTCAATCTGTTAACGAATTTGTTATTAAATTCGCCAACGTCAACGGAACCGGTTCTGCCAGCGCAAATAATTTATTTGCCAAGGCGGTTTTTCGTATGGGGATTCCGGTAAGCCCTAAAAATATCTTTCCCTCTAATATTCAAGGCCTACCCACTTGGTATGAAGTGCGTGTCAGTGAAAAAGGCTATCTAGGTCGCCGCGGCGGTGTGGATATTATGGTGGGGGTGAATGCGCAAAGTCTTACCCAAGATGTGCAAGAAGTTGAACCCGGCGGTTACTTTATTTATGACAGCACTAAGCGGCTTGATCCGCGCTTACTGCGTCAGGATATAAATTTTATCGGTTTGCCGTTAACTGAAATCTGTATTCGTGAATACGCCGACCCCAAGCAGCGGCAATTATTTAAAAACGTCCTTTATGTGGGCGCTTTAGCTGCGCTGCTCGATATGGACTTTACCGTGTTAAAAGATTTGGTTAGTGATCAGTTTAAAGGTAAAGAAAAGCTGGTTGCACCCAATATCCATGCTTTGGAATTAGGTTATCAATACGCGCAAGACCACTATAGTTGCCCATTAGGTATTCACGTTAAAACGACTAACAAAACCGGTGATGCCATTTTATTGGATGGCAATGCGGCGTTAGCGCTGGGTGCAATCTACAGTGGTGCAAGTGTTGCCGCTTGGTATCCCATCACACCTTCAACCTCGGTGGTTGATGCCTTTGCCAAATACTGTAATCGTCTGCGAATTGATCCGGGTACGGGTAAAAAGAATTTTGCTATTGTGCAGGCCGAAGATGAATTGGCGGCCATCGGTATGGCGATTGGTGCTAACTGGAACGGCGCGCGTGCGTTTACCGCCACCAGTGGTCCCGGTATTTCACTGATGAGTGAGTTTTTAGGCTTGGCCTATTTTGCTGAAGTGCCCGTTGTGTTAATGAACATTCAGCGCTCGGGCCCGTCAACCGGCATGCCAACCCGTACTCAGCAATCCGATGTAATGATCTGCGCCTACGCTTCGCATGGTGATACCAAGCAAGTGTGTTTATATCCCTCTACGCCTAAAGAGTGTTTTGATTTTGGCGCCGATTCTTTTGATCTTGCCGATCGATTGCAAACGCCGGTGATTGTGCTTAGCGATTTGGATTTAGGCATGAATGACAATATGTCCGAGCCATTAAGCTGGGACGAAGATCGCGTCTACGATAAAGGTAAAGTGCATACTGAAGCCGACTTGGAAGCCATGACCGAACGCTATGGTCGCTATTTGGATGTTGACGGTGATGCGATTCCGTATCGTACTTATCCCGGTACGCATCCAACCAAAGGTTCTTTCTTTACTCGCGGTACTTCGCGAGATGAGTTTGCGGTCTACACCGAAAGCGGCGAAAAATACGTTGAAAATATGCAGCGTCTTGAACGCAAATGGGAAACGGCTAAAAGTTATGTACCTCGACCAGAAATCATTCCGGGTAAAGAGGGCGGTTGTAGAGCGGGTGTTATTTACTACGGCACTAGCGACTATGCAGCTAGAGAAGCGCTTGAGAGCTTAACTAAAGCGGGCCTGGCCATGGATGCGCTACGTATTCGTGCATTCCCGTTTAATAGTGAAGTTGAAGATTTTATTAGCGAACATGATCTGGTTTATATCATTGATCAAAACCGCGATGGGCAAATGCGTTCGCTGTTAATTAATGAGTTGGAAATTAATCCTGCCAAAATGATTGCCTTAATTAATTACGACGGCATGCCTATCGTCGCGCGCTTTATTCATGGCTTTATTGCCGACCATCAGGGCAGTTTGTCCGGTGGTCAGACTGGCGAACAAAAAACCGGTAGCGCCTAAGCTTAATGCTATTTGATCGCTTGCTAAAAACTGTATTGCAGCGTTATTGATATTACTAATTGATCCTTTGATCTAACGAGAAAACTATGTCTTTTATTCAGCCTACATTCCGTCATCCTGATTTACCGGTTAACGACGTTGGTTTTACCAAAAAGGATTATGAAGGTTCGCTTTCGACCTTATGTGCCGGTTGTGGCCATGACTCGATAAGCGCCGCGATTGTGCAAGCCTGTTTTGAATTATCGATTGAGCCGCATCGTGTGGCAAAAATATCCGGTATCGGCTGTTCGTCAAAAACGCCAACCTACTTTTTAGGTAACTCGCATGGTTTTAACTCTGTGCATGGCCGTATGCCTTCGGTTGCGACCGGTGCCAACTTGGCAAACCGCGATCTGATTTATGTTGGTGTTTCCGGTGATGGTGATAGCGCATCAATCGGTATGGGGCAGTTTGCCCATGTGGTGCGCCGTAACTTAAATATGCTTTATATCGTTGAAAACAACGGTTGTTATGGTTTAACCAAAGGGCAGGATTCGGCAACGGCCGATGTAGGGTCTAAATCCAAATCCGGTGTTGCCAACTTATATACTCCGATTGATTTAGCCAGTGTTGCCTTGGATTTAGGCGCCACATTTGTTGGTCGCAGTTTCTCTGGCGATAAAGAGCAGTTAGTGCCGTTAATTAAAGCGGCCATAACGCATCCGGGCTTTGCCTTTTTGGATGTGGTTTCTCCTTGTGTCACCTTTAACAATACGCCAGCGTCAACCAAATCATACGAATATGTTCGTGAGCATTTAGACGCGTCGGGCACCTTTGATTTTGTGCCGATGAAGCAGGAAATTACTACTCACTACCAACCCGGCGCTACCGAGCAAGTGCATATGCATGACGGTTCGGTGATTAACTTGCACAAGCTTAATCAATCTTACGACCCTAGAGATCGTCGCTCGGCGGTTGATGCGATGTTTAACGCCAAAGAGCGTGGTGATGTGTTAACCGGTTTAATTTATATTGACCCGAACACGCAAGAGCTGCACGAAATGATTGAAACCACTAACAAGCCCTTACGTAATTTAACCGAAAAGGATTTATGTCCGGGTTCAAAAGCCTTGGATACCATCAACGAAAGTTTACGTTAGTCCGCGATAAAGCGTCCCGTAGTCTTGATGCAGCCTTGATTAAAGATGCTAAGCTTATTAGCGCAGAATAAACAAATCAGCTAAATGGAACTTAGCTCATTGCTAATAAGCTAAATATCAATTCTTCCTACGTAAAAAATCAGGAAATGCCTCGTGTCAGTTAATTGCCCCATGTGTAACAACGTCGCTATGCCGGCGTGGAAAAAAATATTTATGAGTCCGATTGGACCGGTTCCTTGCGATAGCTGTGACTGTGATGTGCGTGTTACATGGACTTCTTATTTGTTAGCGATCTCGCTGGGCAGTGTGGTTTTTCTATTAGCGTACTTGCAGCTAAACGAAGGTTCGCTGAATCAATATTTGGGTTACGGGTTGGGCTTTGTGCTAATGCTAGCGGGGCAGGTATTTTTTATGCCGATTTACGCAACCGAAGTACCAAGTAAATCTGACGAATAATTCGCAGCTATTTAGGCTTGCTGTCAATTGACCAAAGTGCAATCTGTATTTAAAGCTAATTATTAAGCTCCCTACGTTTCCCGCTAAATCTGCCGTAAATACCGCCAATATCTCTTTAAATCGCCGAATATGGTGCTTTGGCAACTAATAAGTATTGCAAACTACCACTCCGATCTTCCTTTCATCACATAGACTTAAAGATAAGCCAAAAGTATCCGTCCTCTACGCGACCTTTTATCCGCGGCCAAAAGCTGCCGGGTTTGGACTGGGTATTTGAACATTGTCTTTGAGTATTGTTTTTGAACCTTATCTTTCAGTACTACCTTTGAACAACGTTGCTTTGTTTACTGCTGTATTACGAATGCAGTGTGTGATCAAAGCATTTTTTCCGGAATCACTTATTCGGAAAACGCCAGCTAAGGAAAAACTATGTCTGCTATCAGAGATTTCGATCAGCAAATTGATCTGGAACACTCACATGTTGCCATCCCGGCCAGCGCAGGTCGTATGCATGTCAATATAATTAAACCGCAAAGTTATGGTCCGCACCCGGTAGTCGTTTTGCTGATGGGTATGTTTGGTATTGATCAATCGCTATGTTCTACCGCGCGTTTAATTGCCGAGCAAGGTTATGCCGTTTTAGTGCCTGATCTATATCATCATTTGGCGGGCGAATATTCTGAAGACGGTTCGGATAATTTATCCTCGTTAAATGTTAACTCATCTTTTGTACCTGAAGATTTTGATGAGGCGTTGGAGGTGATGCGACTGGTATCGGACGAGCGTTGTCTTGCCGATATTAATAGCGTGTTAGAGCTGATTAAACAGCGTAGAGATTTAGACGAAAGCAAAGTTATGTCGATGGGTGTTTGTATTGGTGGCAAATGGAGTTTGTTGTCGGGCTGTTACTTTCCGGAAAAACTATGTTGCGTCAGTAGTTATTATGTCTCGGGTTTAGAATCCTGCTCCTATGCATTATCCAATTTAAAAGTACCGGGGCAGTTAGTCGTTGCGGGTAAAAGTATGTTCGCAGGTAAGCGGGCGATTAATCGCATTGAAGCATTGGCGCGCGATAATAAAAATCATTTTGAGATACTGCATTACGATAACTCAGATCATAATTTTCTAGATGCCTCTGGGCGCAGTTTTGACCCAGTCACTGCGGTTGATGCCTTACAAAAAACTTGCCGATTCTTTTCCGAGTTTGCTCGAGTGGCTTAAGGTTTTCTCTTACAGCCGAAAGTGATAAGCTCAAAACTATCGATCAACTGGTATCTATTAACCGGTTTCGATCAAACGATAGCAATAAAAAGAGCTAAGCAAGAGTAATATAAGATTGAGCAGCGCAAAAAAAAACTTACTTATTATCTACCACAGTCAATCGGGTAATACCGAGCTGTTGTCTCAGGCTGTGGCCAAAGGTGTACGGCTAGAAGATGATATTGAATTACGTATAAAGCTTGCCTATGAGGCCGATACCCGCGATTTGCAATGGGCGGATGGTGTTTTGTTTGGTACGCCCGAGAATTTAGGATATATGTCGGGTGCATTAAAGGATTTTTTTGATCGTACTTATTATCCTGCGCAACCTTCACAGCTATCGATTCCCTATGGTTTATTTATCAGTGCGGGTAATGACGGTAGTGGGGCGGTGCGGGAGATTGACCGTATTTTGCTAGGTTACCCCATGAAGAAAGTTGCTGATCCAATTATTGTTAAAGGTGATATTACCCCGGCTGCGTTAGCGCAATGCAAAGAATTAGGCCAAACCATGGCGGCTGCATTAGCTATGGGTATTTTTTAATACTCACAGTAGTGTATTGGCGACCCAAATAATAAAACGCTTATATCCAGAGTTGAGCTGAGAGCCGCGTTCAGTTAATAGACCCAAATTGATATTAATTATAGAAAAATAAATTTAAAGCAGGCTCAAGCTTGCGCATTGATTTATACTGATACTCCTCTTGGCTCATCGCCGCAATACTCTTTTGCAAAGCAGATACAGCGCCATCAATAGCTTTAATACTTTCCAGCGGATATGTATAAACCCGAATAGTAAACACAATTGCGCCGGTGTTAGGAAGTTTTCGCAGGCTTTGCCGTTCTACACGTAAAAATAAATCACTATCAGCTGCTACAGACTCTTCAAGCTGTTGATCTTCGGGTAAGCGCATTAAGGTATCACTTACGCTAATACCCCAGTTGGCGCGAACAATGGGCGCGCTATCTAGCTTAGCAAATAAACGCATAATCCCGTCTTGAAGTTTACTTTGTAAACCCGGCACAGGAGAATGCAATGCAAAAAAATCAGCGCCGATTTTATCCTTTAATCGCCAATGACTGGGAGCGCAAACCGAGCCGGCAGTCAGTTTGTAAGCGCTTGTCCGACCGTTAATGTAGTAGGGCTGTAGTAAGCAGATATCATCTTGAATCCATAGGCTGGCACGCCATAGCTGTTCTATATCAGATGATGGAGTTGAGAGCGGCCAGTTTAAATTTTGCTTGCTAAGGTTTAAACTTTCTTGATTTAAGCTATTTTTGTTAATGCTATAACTATCAGCATGATCAATAGTGAGATGTTTTAAAAGCAGCGCAGATAATTCTTCCTGCGCTTCTAAGGATTCGTCTAAGGCGAGATATACCGAGGATTTATTGACCTCGGCTTGCAAAGATTTATTTTGATAATAACGCTTAAAATCATTATCGGGTTCTATCCAATCGCTGCTATCAATTCGTGATGCGCCAATATTAATTAACGCCGGATGCTTGATAAACGGTAAGTATCGCGGCGTTTTAATTGATAGCATAGTGGCGGCTGCTATTTTTTTTGGTTGTGACTGTTGATTGCTTCGGCAAATAATTAAAGCTGCTTAATTGCTAAGCCCAGACGATCACATAGCGGCAGATAGTTTTCTTCTTCGCCTTTATGGGTAATAACGCCAACACTAGCAAGCTCTGGCTGTAAATAGGTTTCGGCAACCCGTTTTAAATCGGCTTGTTTAACCTGCAATACGGCATCACGATAAGCGCTATGTTGCTCTGGAGTACGACCATATAACATATTATGAAAATGCCGCTTGGCAGTCCCCGCCGGAGAGGCCGGTTTATCTAAGGAGCTAATGACGCCAAGTATGGCTTCTTCAACTACGCGCCACGGATGATCTTTACTTAATAACCATTGCAGTGATTGATCAAAATCATCCAAGGTATCCGTTAAACGTGGGTCGCGATAAGAGTAAAAGCGAAATGCTGCAATACTTGAGTCCTGACTTGCGCCGCCGCCGTAAGCGCCACCTTGTTCACGTATGGCCGTATGCAAATAACCATTGCGCAGCACGCCACCTAATACGCTAAGCGCAGGTGCATCGGGATGACCTACGCTAACGGTTTTATAAGCTTTGGCGCAAAAATTAACTTGAGTATTACAAAGCCATAACTCACGTGTACTTTGATTACTACTTGGCAGCGAGAACGCGCTAGCGGTATTAAGCGCTTGGTTTTTCCAGCGCTGTTCAATACTGGCCATGGTACTGTCAGCAATACTTTGTTCACCAACAATAAGCATTTGTTGGGGGTTGCTAATAATACCTTGATGAATATCCGATAGCGTTGATGCTAGTGCTTCAAGGTCTTGTGGGTGTTCTAAGGAGTCATCCAAAGCCTTAAGATTTTGAATGCCGAGAATACCACTGCTGGCATGATTAAGTTTTGCTGTTGGGCTATAACCCTGCGAGGCAATTGACATCGCTAGGCCATGACCATTACCCGAAACCGATTGCTCAGCGCGTGCCCGCGATTGTGCAATCAATTCTCTAATCCGTTGCAGCTCATCAAAGCGTGCATGATGGTAGGTTTCGTATAACAGTTCTGCTATGGCGTCGTTATGAATATTTAGTCCTTTAGATGAAAGGGTAAAGTAACCGCTAACGTTTTGTTCGTTATCAATCTCACCACGCATACTGCTATACGCGCCAACACCACCACAGACTTGCGTTTGCCAATCCTGAGTGGCTAGATAATCATGTTTGCCCACGCCTAAGTCGGTAAGCACGCGATTATGAATTCCCATTAGGGATTGCTGGTGCTCGGTAAACGCAGGCAGTGGCGTAATGATTTGCTGATAAGTGATTCCGTTGGTGCCTTGCGGATAAAAGCTGCAAGGGCGATTGGCAATTGTTTTAACGCTAGAATCCGGAGTGTCTGAAGCTGGCGGTATATCCGATATATCAACTTTGGGTAATATCCCTGGATCGTCTTCTTCGCTTTGACGTTGTTTTAGCGCAGCGGCAGTGTCGATAATCGTTTGCTTTTCACTGTCATTTAAAGCAGCTTTTATTGCGGCAAGTTTTTCTTGCTCTTGGGCAATTTTCTTTTCGCTAAGCTCGGTATCGGGTGTCATTGCTAAAGTGACACGATGCTGGTTATTGATAAGCAAGCGTTTAACCAGTGATTTAACAAATTCTGGATTCTGAATGGATTGTCGTAGTTCTGTCAGTACCGGGTCAATATTTAACGCAGCCGCTACATCACCACGATGGATCGCATTAGGTAAACACGACAACATGATTTGCAAGCCGTAAGGATAACCATCACCACTAATTTCTCGCTGCTGTAGTTCTAGTTGATCGAGCAGCGCTGTCATTTGCTCGATATCAATGCCATGATCAGCCACTTGTTGTAGGCTACCCAAAATCAATTGTTCAAACTGGTCGATATTTTTTTCTGATCCGCCTTCAATGCCACAGACAAATACCATTTCAAGACCGGTATCATCCAATCCACATAGTGGTGATGGTGCGCTGCCTAAGGACGTTGTCTCTAAGGCTTGCTGCAATGGCGCAGCACTATTTTCTAACAACACTGAGGACAGTAGGTGGCTAGTCATTAACTCCAATGGGTCGCGAATATTGCCGAGTACCCATGCCATAACTAAATGGGTTTTATCACCGTCGGCTTCTTCCGCTGAAATGGGGTAGGCTTTGCTCGTTCGTTGAGCGCTGGAAAATTTGCTTTGTAGCGGCACTTCAATCTTTTTATTGATGGGTGCAAAATGCTGTAAGGCCAGACTTTGAATTTTCTGCTGATGTTCTTTGGCGCTAATATCACCAAAGGTCACAAAAATGGCATTGTCAGGGTGGTAATGGGTTTGATAAAAATCTTGCAATTGCTGGTAGCTTAAGTCGGTAATGTTTTCTGGTTCGCCGCCGCTATTAACGCCGTAAGTGGTTTCAGGGAATAAAGATTCACCAACCGCTTGCCAGAGTTGCGATGAGATAGAGCTCATCGCGCCTTTCATTTCATTAAATACCACACCTTTATAAACCAGATCGCTATCGGGGTTATTGGGTTCTTCAAATTCTAATCGATGCCCTTCTTGAGAGAAATCTAGCGGGTCGAGCCGAGCAAAAAATACTGCGTCGAGATAAACCTCAAGCAAGTTATTAAAGTCTTTTTTGTTTTGGCTGGCAAAAGGGTAGGCCGTCCAGTCGGAACTGGTAAAGGCATTCATAAAGGTATTTAAAGAGCGGCGAATCATCATAAAAAATGGATCGCGAACCGGAAAGCGTTTGCTACCGCATAAGCTGGTATGTTCGAGAATATGCGCCACGCCGCTCGAATCCGTAGGCACTGTACGCAGCGCTACCATAAAAACGTTTTCATTATTATCGGCTGCTAAATGGATATGCCGCGCACCGGTAGTACTGTGCTGATATTCTTCGTATTGGAGGTTAAGCGAATCTATGCGGGTAGATTTAATTTGATGAAAAGCGGGAACGTCTGCATTCATAGTGCGTATTTCACTTCAGTGGTTAGTTTGTGTAATGTTTGCTGAAAATATTTTAAGGTTTGTAATGCTGTTAGCTCTTTTTGACAAATTCGGATTTTAATTTCATTGCGCCGATACCTTCAATTTTACAATCGATATCGTGGTCGCCGTCAACCAAACGAATTTTTTTTACCTTAGTGCCCACTTTCACAACATGCGAGCTGCCTTTAACTTTTAAGTCCTTAATAACCGTTACCGAATCGCCGTCTTGCAGGATATTACCATTCGAGTCTTTAATCTGCTTGCCATCAGCCTCGTCGCTGCTGCCATCGGCGGACCACTCGTGGGCGCACTCCGGACAGATAAGCATATCCCGGTCGGCGTAGGCAAAGGGGGATGTGCATTTGGGGCAGGGCGGCAGTTCGCTCATTCAGTTGGACCTTGGTTTGACCTTAGTTTTGCTAGGGCTTTTATCTGGGGCTTAAAGTTGAATTATTAGGCCAGTTAAGTTTGCAAAGTGGGAATTATATAGCAATTTTTGGCTTATCACTGATCATATTCTGTCAAAGATTTCGCTGTTGCATCGATCGTGCTTTACAATATTTTTTTATCGGAGTTGATCAGCCGGATATGCTAGCTCGCTAGAGAATATATGCTTCTTTTAACCTTAGTGATCAATGCCATATGATACACTTCTGCGCCGTAATTTAATGACAATCCAGACTGTAAACTATGCCTGAAAATACCACTATGAACGAAACTACCATTAAACGCTTGGGCGATCGTCTGTACGACGCGCTGCGAGCGCAAAAAAGTATTCCGCCGCTGAGTGATGAATTTAGCGAGCTTACGATTAACGATGCCTACTATATTTCTTTACAAATGCTTCGCCGTCGCGAAGCCGATGGCGAGAAGGTAGTAGGTAAAAAGATTGGTGTGACCAGTGCGCCGGTGCAAGAAATGCTGGGTGTTTTCCAGCCCGATTTTGGTTTTTTAACCGATGTGATGGAAGTGGCTAATGGTGGCGAAATTCCCATTGCCGGTCATTTAATCCAACCGCGTGCTGAGGCTGAAATTGCTTTTAAGCTTAAAAAGGATTTAAAAGGACCAGGTGTCACCGAGCAAGATGTACTTGATGCGACGGATTTGATTTTTCCCTGTTTTGAAATTGTCGATTCTAGAATTGATAATTGGAAAATCACCATTACCGATACGGTTGCCGATAACGCATCTTGTGGGGTATTTGTGCTAGGTGATAAAGGGGTTGATCCGCGTGATTTTGATTTGCCTAATCTAACTGCTGTGGTTAAGAAAAACGGTGAGTTTTTAAGTGAAGGTAAAGGTAGTGCCGTGCAGGGTAATCCTTTGACAGCGGTCGCTTGGTTGGCTAATACATTGGGCGAGTTTGGCATTCCGTTTAATGCCGGTGAAGTTATCTTGTCGGGTTCGCTAGTGCCTTTAGAACCAATGGTCGCAGGTGATCATGTTTCTATGGAGTTGTCAGGTATTGGCAGTTGTGAGTGCCGTTTTGTTTAGCGTGTTCGTGACTATTTAAATTCGTTAAATTAAATATTTCAAAATAGATTCCTTAAGTTAAAAAAGTAGTTTACAGGCCGATAAAAACCTATGGATAAAAAAGATTTGGATCGCGTCCTAAAAAAGAGTGGTGATGACCAGCTTATAGCGGCAGCAACGGTGGTTTTAGTTCGCGATAGTGATGAAGGTTTGCAAACACTATTGTTACGCCGCAATGCGAAGTTAAACTTTGCGGGTGGTAACTGGGTTTTTCCCGGCGGCAGAATTGATCCGGAAGATCATCAGACAAAATCTGCGTCCGATGATTTATCCACGCAGGTTTCAAGCAAAGACAGAGAATATGAGCGTGCTTGTGAGCGACCCGAGGGTGAGTTTCAAGCGGCTAGGCAAGCGGCAGTGCGCGAAACCTTTGAAGAAGCCGGACTAACGATTGGCGATAGTAATTTAGTTTACTTTGCCCACTGGATTGCTCCGCCGTTAATGAATAAACGCTTTTCAACCTGGTTTTTTGTGTTACCGATCAACGATATTTTATCTGAAGAGATTCAAATTGATCATGGCGAGATTCATGAGGCGCGCTGGTTAACTGCATCACAAGCGCTGGAGAATGCTGAAAGTAAAGAAATGAGTTTGTTGCCGCCAACGGTTGTGACTTTGTCCGAGTTGGCGCGCTACCAAACTTGTGAGGCATTGACTGAGTAT
>CAJQQO010000019.1 GCA_905480475.1 uncultured Pseudomonadales bacterium
AATAGTAATACGCATGCGAGTAATCGATTAAAGCGATAGGGAATCATAGTTTTTTCCGCTAGTATTCATATTGCAGTCAGCGGCGAGTTCGCGCGCTTCTGAGTATCTGTTATTTGATCCGTTACGCGATCTATTGTTTGAGTAGCTAGCATTTGAATAACTGATAGCCAGATACTCCACATTCAACAAGCTTACTACGCAACATTTGTATCGACAGCTTTTATATAGACAAAACTATCGATTTATTCAATGACTTTGGCCAAAAAAGTGTTTTATGGGACGTTATCGACCACCTCGCCCGAAAGGCTCTAACTATATCACCCCTGAGGGTGAAAGCGCACTGCGGGCCGAGCTTAGGCAATTGTGGAAAGTTGAGCGGCCACAGGTGACTAATACGGTTCATGAGGCGGCTAAAAATGGCGACCGCTCGGAAAATGGTGATTATATTTATGGCAAAAAGCGTCTGCGCGAAATTGATAGCCGGGTTCGCTTTCTGGGTAAAAGGCTGGAGGCCGTTACCGTTGTCCACGATATTCCGGCGAACACCGCTAAAGTCTACTTTGGCGCTTGGGTCGATATCGAGGACGAAGACGGTGAGTTGCAGACCTATCGAATTGTAGGCCCCGATGAATTTAATCTTCGCGAAAACAAACTGAGTATGGATTCACCACTAGCTAAAGCATTGCTGGGTAAATCTTTGGATGATGAAGTGGTATTTGAAAGCCCTGCCGGACGGCGGGTATTGCTGATTACTAATATTCGCTATGGATAGGTAAGAAGCCTTCCATCAAAAATCGTCGGTGCTTGACAAAACAACTTAAACCAACAGCACCGACAATTTTCTAAAAACCCGCATTCACTTAATTCTATAGACCCGCAAGCTTAACAACTTTGCAATGCGGCTGCGGATGATCCTTAGCCCTTACCCAGCGCACACCCATAATACCGTGCTCAAGATGCGCGGTTGATATCCAATTAGCATGCGCACGACTTGCAGCGTGATCACCGGCAATCAGCAATTCAACAGAACCATCATCATTATAACTCGCGTTGCCACTATTAATATGCACTTGCGCAAAGCGATAATCAAAGGACTCAGCCCAAATATTAGCTAACTGAAAATTCCAGTAATCGCACTCGGGCGGATGAAGCGTAATAATCATCGCCTCGTCTTCAGCCAAGCGCCAGCGCCCCAAATAAATACGTACTTCAGGATCACCACCAACCGAACGATGCTTTTCAGCATCGGGTAAATACATGGCGTTTTCTGGCGCATGATTTGCAAAGTCGGCAACCCAATCGGCAAACCAATTGCCGCAACCAGTACCGTAATTTGCGGCCATCATTAATTGATTGCCAAATCGAGCGGGGTCAAGCGGTGGTGGTGGCCCCTCTGCCTGCAAACACTCAATCTGCAAGGTCGCCGGTTTTTCGGTTAGCTTATCCAAAAAGCTTTGTCTAACCAAAATCTGCGAAGTCTCCGGCCCGAGCTGTAACCAATTACCCGGCTTCGGCGTTTGGCTGGCGATTAACTCAAAATTGCCTTCGGCATCAAACTCCATATCGCCATGATTTAAATGCCCCGCGCCGCCAGTCACCTTACTGCGTGCAGCAAAATTTTGCGCTTGCGCTGCAAAACCTAAAAAGTGAATCGTGCCGCGATTACCGGTAATTTTATAATCGTACTTAGCGTTAATTGATGCGCCAACATAATAGTTGTCCGGATTATCCAAACCCATTTTCACCATATCGGCTTGAGTTCTTAGCACTGGATATTTTGGGCCGGTTAATTCACAAAAAGTATCCAAACCCGCCTTGGTTAAACGCGCCATATAACGCAAGCCTTCAGCGCGATCGAATTCTGTGGTCGGCAAATCATCACGCATAATCACTTTGCCAGCTTCTTTTAGCTGATCACAAAATGCGTCCCATATATCCTGCTCTGTAGCCATGGTATTTTTACTCCGTTATTGGCTTATCAATCGTGTTGACTTTGCCATTGTTAGCTCTTTAAGGTTTATAAAAATTAAATTAGCAACACCTTAAAGAAAATCTTTGTACTCACTATCGTTAATATAAAAATCAAAACGGTCTAAAATCATCGCCTCACTTAAACCGAATTTTTGATAATTATATTCATGCTTACCATGTTTACCTTTGGGGTTGGCATCGATATGTGCTTGCAAACGCGACTTCACTTCTGCCGACATTTCAATATCAAAAAACGAATAACAATCGCTAACCAACGCCATTGGATCGTTAACGAAATCCTTAAAACGATAATCAAAAAATCGGGCTGCATCCAAAGTTTTACGGGTCTCCATGCCACGCTCTAAAGAGCGAGCGTAAAACTCCATCACTATCGGGCCAAGTTTTTCATTAGCAAGCGATGGCATATTGCCAGCGTACATTCTTGCTGCCAGCGAAGTTAAACTGGATATTGACGGTATAACCTGTAGTGGATTGCGATGCCCCCACAACACACAAACATCCGGCATCACCTCAACCAGCGAATCCAATCCCCACATATGCGCAGGCGCTTTTAATAACCAGCGCTCACCGGGCTCGCGCCATTGCAACATTTTCAATAAATCGGTGTAGTAGCGATACATGGGTAACAAATCACTTTGTTGATGGAAGCTCTCATACGGCTCCAACATGCACTCAAAGCCTAATTGAACACCGTTAAAATCCAACGCATGTAACAATACGCACTCTTCCGGCGTATCGGCACTAGCAAAGTGAATTTTGTCAAAATCCGGATTCTGGGCACGCTGCGCTTCAATTTTATCAATCAGTTTTTTTCTGCGCGGATCCATTTCACCCTCGGCCAAACCATCAATCGGATCGGGGTAATGGGTCTCCCATTGCAGCAATGCGCGGGCAGCAGGATCAGAGGAGATAAGATTAAACAAGGCCGAAGTGCCGGTACGAGGCAAACCGGTTAATAACATCGGCTTAATAATTTTTTCTGCCGCAATTTCGGGATGGCGCTTTTGTGCTTCGGTAATTCTTAATCGTGCAGCCAGTAACTTAAGTACGCGGTTGTAAATT
>CAJQQO010000020.1 GCA_905480475.1 uncultured Pseudomonadales bacterium
CTCCATCATGAAATTATTAGGGCTAAAATACCAACATTGGCCGCATCGATAATAATACGCCCCGCATTTAGAGGCGCAGTCTAAACCGCCATTGAATTAACGCCAAGAGTTATGGGCAGCGACTGTCATTATTGCCCAATAGAGCAAGCTTTTTACTTCACTATCGATCCAAAGCAGCGTATTGCTTTGATCAACTGATATCAGGCATTGGAGCCATACGGATTTGAACGCAGAAAAACAATTACCAAACAGCTTGCGCCAACAGTTGCGCAGCGTGATTAGAAATGCAGAACTAAGCCCCACTCCGCTACCCGACTGCAAAGCGATTCAACTGTGGCTTCTCGCCGCCGATTATCCACAATGGCAGCTCGATAGCGACGAAATTGCCTTACTGATGGATAAGCCTCCCTATTGGGCATTTTGCTGGGCCAGCGGACAAGTTTTAGCGCAACGGATTATTAATCATCCGGAGCTGGTAAAAAATAAGGTACTGCTTGATTTTGGCGCCGGATCCGGCGTGATTGCCATTGCAGCAAAACTGGCAGGCGCTAAACAAGCGATTATTTGCGATACCGACCCGATTGCCATTCAAGCCTGCCTTGCCAATGCGATACTTAACGACGTCACTCTAGATATCCACCAAACTCCATCGATTTCTGCTCAATCAGACTCGAAGTGCTCGGCCAACTTGAACGATCATGTAAAACCCAATGATAAAAGCGACTTAATATTTGATAGCAGTTTGCCCAAAGCCGATATTATTGCGATGGCCGATGTATTTTACGATAAAGATAATCTAAGCCTGTTAGATGATATGCAACAACGCTACCAACAAGTTTGGGTTGCAGACTCACGCCTTAAAGGTGCCACGCTAAATAATATGAAAATCATCGAGCGACAACAAAGTCATACCGTACCGAATCTGGATGAGTCTAACGAATTTAATATGGTGCATTTATACGAGCGGGAGTTTAACGAACGTATCGATTAGCGTTCGCCGATCTTAAAAACGGTCTGCAGCGCGTTTACAAAACCGCGCTAGCCGCTGTTAGACGCCAACCTTACTGCAATGGGCATTTAGCGACAAATAGCGAACCAATGAAGAAACATCGGTAGCTGGGCCAAAGTCATCCGGGGGCGCAATCGCTTCCGCACCGCAACGCTGTAGAATTTCATCCCACAATGCTTGCTTTTGTTCGGCTGTTGGTTGACAGGAGGTTTTATACCAAGACCTGAGTTTCAGCTCCCGGCAATAAAAAAAGTTGGATAATTCTGCGCCCTGAGGATTCATTCTAAAACGCTCGACTTCACTGCTGTGAAGCTCTCCGCCATCCATACCAGTATGATCCTTAAGTACATCGAGAATATGCTTTTGCACTGTACGCGTTTGTTCATCAATAAACATGGCAATGTCCTTTATTGTCCAATTCCTGCTCGATAGTTACTTTCCACTTCACGATTCGCAATGCACAATCAGTCGCGCTAAAGATGATTTTTCAGTCCAAGCATTGAATCCTGCGATATCGCGGTTGCGAAGACTAATAGAATCGTTAGTTTTGTACAAGCCGGTTATGGAGAGCAGAGCTGCCCAAAATTACCAAATCAAGATATTTTTTACATTTTAGTAATTCAGGTTTATCAACCGAGCAGGACGACCTTATCCTGCGTGCAGAGTTCTCGGAACATCACCACTTATATCAATGATCAAAGTAGACACAGCTTGCGTAGCGGTTTTTTGCATCAGCCATTGCTCACCGGTTTTGACGTATTCATCGTGATAAATAAGCGCAAGCTGAGTCAGGGTCTTTGCTTTAGTATTGATCAATTGATAACACAGCTCCCACGTAGCTTTAGCATGGCTCGCTTGTGCATGGGTCGAATCGCTCAGTTCGATAACCGGATTGTGACCATGATGCATTTCAAGCATATGCTTATGGCAAGCCATTTCAGTAAACAACTTAACCAGCTCATCGCGATGCTTGAATTGCCCCACCGGTCCATAGTCAATATGCACTTCCCCATCGACAAAACACTGCCGCATTAACTCAGGATTTTTGGTATCACAAGCCATAAAGTAGCGTGATTTTAGCGTTTTAATCGCGTCAATCGACTCGATTCTATACAGCCTATCTTCAAGCCTCTGAAGCTGGTCACTTTGAGTCATTGCTGTTTCACCTAGTTAGCCATAAAATCACTATCATACTTGAACTTAGCGTTATCTCGCACTTGCTAACAATAAGTTAAATCGTTTTTATCAATAGAGAATAAGCTATGTTCGTTGTTGGACTCACTGGTGGCATTGGCAGTGGCAAATCTGCCGCCGCTAAACTATTTAGCGAACTGGGGGTAAGCATTGTTAATGCCGATCAGATCGCGCGGGATATTGTTGAACCGGGTAGCGCTGCGCTTGACGCCATTACGGAACATTTTGGCAGTGATATTTTGCTAGACGATGGTGCGCTTGATCGCGCGCAACTGCGACAAAAAATATTTGCCAATCCCAATGAGAGGCAATGGCTCGAACAGCTAACCCATCCGCTTATTGGAACGGCTATCTTTGACTTTTTAAATGCCAAAAGAAATGACAATGAAGCGCCTTACCGTATACTGGAATCACCACTGCTAATGGAAACCAGTCAACAGCAGCTCGCACAAAGACTGTTATTAATTGATGTGCCAGAGGCAGTCCAGATCGCTCGCACTATGGCTCGCGACAATAATACGGAAGAACAAGTTCGAGCAATTATTGAGGCACAAATGTCTCGCGAAGAAAAGCGATCGCGCGCTGATGATATTATCGAAAATACCGGCACGCTGGAACAACTGCAACAAAGAGTTAGCGCGCTACATGAAAAGTATTGTCAACTAGCGCAAAGCTATCAGCCTTAACCGAAATTTTGCATCAAGAATCTAATTACATCAACAATCTCTAGGAATATCACTTGTGAATAAAGCACCGCCAAGCCTCGAATGCCCTAGCTGCCAAATCACTATTGAGTGGAGCGACAAATACCCTGAGCGTCCCTTTTGTTCAGCAAGCTGCAAAAATAAGGATTTTATTGGCTGGGCAAATGAAGACCAGCGAATCGCCGGCACGCCAAGTTATGATGATATATTTAGTGATAGTGATCTCGGGGAAAGATAACTCAAGCAGATCACTGCTTTGAGTTTGCCCTCCAATACAGCTTTCAATCAACCCTCTTAATCTGCTCTTCAAAACCAACTCTCTTTTTTAACGCTCAGGTTTCGTTTGAGCGTCAAGGTTTATCTTCAAACCTAATATTCAAATCCGGCCTTCAAATCTGGACTCTAGACCCGACCATTAAACCTATTGTTTAAACCTAGCCTTTAAACCTAGCCAGCGGTCTTGAACATTAGCAAATATCTTAAAGCTCGATTGATAATACTCAAACCCGCAAAGCAAAACGTTTTTAGTAAACTTTTGTACATTCAGCTTAACTGTATATATAAACAGTGTTAAGATTTACATGGTTGATTACGATCATTTCATTAATACAGGGATTCCGTTATGAAATTACAAGCTAGTTATACGCTCACCCCCCAATCGCATTTGCTCGCATCCTATTTTCCTGACCCTTTTAAATACCCAGCGTCTCAGCACGAACCTTACAATAATGACATTCAAATAGCCTATAACGGTCTTATGCAACAGCAGCACAAACCGTATCGCAGCGATGTTAGAAACCGTATACAAGGTATATCCGAGCCAGTAAGACCCTACAATAAATTTCAGCAACTTAAAGTTCTCAATGTGCAGGCAAGTCAAAAAATATCGAAAAAACCAAACATAGCAAATAAAAATAGCACCGAAATAGCGGCACTTAACCTGAAAGGGAAATGGTTAGAAAAAGCCGAGTTTTCAATTGGCAAGCGCTGTCTAATTGAAGTGTATAGCGGTATGTTGGTCATCACGCTTGATGAACCCATCAAAAGCTCTGATGATGAATCGGAATAGATTAATCGCGTTACGTTATTATTTTATAGCAATGTAATTGCAGCACGGACTTCTTTGGTTAAATTATTGCGGCGGTCTTTCTGAAGTGGACTGACAGACTCTAATCTATCGCTGCGGATTTGCGGACCATTTTCTGATGTGAAGTTTTGATCTGAGGTTTTGAAATGCGGATTTGAATTCGTTTCAATCAGTTTACCGGAAGCGATACTCTAAAGCCTATTATCTATTAACCATTGCACAATGGCTTTATTCGCCTCGGGAAATTGATATTCCTGGAGTTGATCCAATGCAAGCCATTTAACGGGTTGCCCTTCTGCGCCTATTGCTTGGCCGTCAAATTTCTCCACCGTCCAAACATCTAGCAAAACATTTTTATCATTATATTGATGAGAAATTTGCAGCGCAGCTTTTGAGGTAAGAACATCAATGCCCAACTCTTCTTTAAGCTCACGCGATAATGCCGCATCAACCGTTTCTCCCGCTTCAACCTTTCCACCGGGAAACTCCCACAAGCCACCTTGATGAGCATCATCATGACGCTTAGCAATTAATATTTGATTCTCAGATGGATGAAATATCAATCCGACTGCAACATGAACCATAAATACGATACCTTAAATGTCAGACCTTCAATACCGAACCTTAAATCCCAGACCTTAAAATCTGGCTTTTAAATACAAAACCGAATATATCCCCCAAGAAACAAACTAACTGCGATAGTCGGCATTAATCCGAACATAATCCAAAGATAAATCGCTAGTCCAAACGCGCTCGGAGCTATTCCCTCGATTAAGTTTAATACGCACTTTTATTTCATCTTGGCTCATAATTTTCATCGCCGTGCCTTCATCGTAGGATGATGCGACACCGCCGTTTTCACATATCAGTAAATCATCAAGATAAATTTCTACCGTATCAACATCCAAATTATTCAAACCGGATCGACCAACAGCTGCAAGTATTCGACCCCAATTCGCGTCGCTAGCAAAAAAAGCAGTTTTAACCAAGGGTGATTCGGCAACGGTATAAGCAAGCTGTAAACATTCAGCCGTGTTCTGACCACCTTCAATATCAATCGTTATAAATTTACTCGCGCCCTCGGCATCACGAATAATCGCTGTTGCCAAATCAATTAATAAATCATTGACGACTGATTGAAATAGCAGCCAGTCCTTATGCTCGGGCGATAAACAAATCGATGACTGACCGGTCGCTGCAAGTATACAGGCGTCGTTAGTCGAGGTGTCGCCATCAACGGTTATACGATTAAAAGAACAACTCACCGCTGCTGCCAGAAGCGTATCAAGATCAGCTTGGCCAATAGTCGCGTCACATGCAACGTAAGCCAACATGGTTGCCATATTTGGGCGAATCATTCCCGCCCCCTTCGCAATACCCGACAATGTAATTAGCTGTCCGTCAATATTAAGCGTGCGACTAAAAGCTTTGGCAACCGTATCGGTTGTCATAATGGCACGCGCAGCCTGAGCCCATCCATTGTCTAAAAGCGCCTCAACTACAGTCGGGGCTACATCTGCAATACGTTCTGCAGGCAAAAGCTGGCCGATTACACCCGTAGAAAAAGGCAGCACACGATTGGCATCGCAAGCAAGCGCATCGGCAATAGACTGACAACTTTCCTCAGCGGCGATATGCCCCGGCTGGCCGGTTCCCGCATTAGCATTGCCAGAATTAATCAGACAATAGATTTTTTCTTGAGCTGACATTGTCTTAATAGCACTAAGCCGCTGGCGAGCAATTTTTACTGGCGCTGCCGAAAAAGCATTTTGGGTAAACACAGCAGCGACCTTACTACCCGCTGCGAGCTCCATTAACGCTAGGTCATAGACCGGCTCAGATGATAAATCGTCGCTAATTTGCAGCGTCTTGATTCCGGCATAGGCAACGCCCCAGCGCACACCCGCTACAGCTAAAACATTTTTATCAGTAGTTAATTTAGACATCTTGATAGGATTCGGCTTTCACTCAACAAATAATTTAAATGCCGTTACTAAAAATAGCTTCATTTATCGTAAGCATTTTAACTTGATGGAGTTATTGAGCCGACATAAGAGTCGGCTCAATAAACTAAAACCATCTGCGACTATTGCGGTTCAATTTATCTCGCAATAACTTAATTTAATTCGCCATGACAGTTCTTATACTTTTTACCCGAGCCACAAGGACATTTTTCGTTACGGCCAACCTTTCGACCATCGCGAACAATCGGCTGTTCCGGCGCAGCTTGTTGCTGGGCAGCGGCATCCTCATCTTCCGGCACTAAACCCAAAGCGCTAGCCTCATCGTGTTTGGCAACCACTTTTTCTCTTGCAGCTTCTTCACGACGCTGCTTCTCGATCGTATCCGGATCGTCTTGCGGCTTAACCTGAACCAATGATAAAAAGCGAATAAACTCGAGTTTCATATTGCTTAACATTGATTGAAATAACTCAAATGCTTCGCGTTTATATTCCTGCTTGGGATTTCGACCCGCGTAACCACGCAGCCCAATACCTTGCCGCAAGTGATCCATTGTTGATAAATGCTCTTTCCAAAGCGAATCTAAAACCTGCAACATAATTTGTTTTTCAAATCGACGTGCAGCTTCACCCAAAGGCTGAGCCTTAACATTATATTGCTCGGCTAATGCATCAACAATTTTTTTGCGTAAGCTTTCTTCATGCAAGTCGTCATCATCTTCAAGCCATTTAGCGACCGGCACCGTCAGGTCATATTCTTTGGTCAGACTTTCTTCCAAACCGGGAATATCCCATTGCTCTTCTATACTTTGCGGCGGAATATAAGCACTGATATGATCATTCATAACATCGCTGCGAATGGTGCTGAGCATGTCAGAAATATCATCAGCTAATAAAATATCGTCGCGTTGCCGATAGACAATTTGTCGCTGATCATTCGCAACATCATCGTACTCAAGTAATTGCTTACGCATATCAAAGTTACGGCCTTCAACCTTACGTTGAGCCTTTTCGATAGCGTTAGAAACCATCTTATGCTCTATCGCTTCGCCTTTCTCCATACCGAGACGCTGCATAAAGTTTCTTACGCCATCCGATGCAAAAATCCGCATCAGATTGTCATCCATAGACAAATAGAAACGCGTGACACCCGGATCACCTTGACGACCGGCACGACCTCGAAGCTGATTATCAATACGTCGTGATTCATGTCGCTCGGTACCAAAGATATGCAAACCACCGGCTGCTATAACGGTTGCATGACGCTCTTGCCAATCTTTTTTGTGTTCAGTAATCTCTGCCTCACTAGGATTATCTAACTCTTCAAGCTCTGCCTCCAAATTGCCACCCAGTACAATATCGGTACCACGACCAGCCATATTGGTTGCAATGGTTAAGGCACCCGGACGACCCGCTTGGGCAATGATTTTCGCTTCGCTTTTATGGAATTTCGCGTTTAATACCTGATGCTCAATTTTTTCTTTGTTTAAAAAATTGGATAACTGCTCAGAGGTTTCGATCGATGCAGTACCGACAAGAATCGGTGCATTATTAGCATTAGCCTCTTTAATATCCTGCATGACGGCTTCGTATTTTTCAGCCACTGACAAGTAAATTAAATCGTTACGATCTTCTCGAACCGTCGGCTGATTGGTCGGGATGACCATAACATCCAAGGCATAAATTTGATGAAATTCCGGAGCCTCGGTATCTGCCGTACCGGTCATACCGGCAAGCTTTCCATACAGTCGAAAATAGTTTTGGAAAGTCGTTGAGGCTAAGGTTTGACTCTCAGGTCTTATATCAACTTTTTCTTTAGCTTCCAGCGCTTGATGCAAACCATCGGATAAGCGGCGGCCAGACATAGTTCGTCCAGTGTGCTCATCAATTAGCACCACGTCGCCATTTTGTACGATGTATTCAACGTTGCACTGAAACAAATGCAGCGCTCGCAACGCCGTAGTGACATGGTGTAATAAATTCAAATTAGATGATGAGTAAAGACTATCGCCCTCCTCTAACAACTGCTCTTTAACCAACAGGTCCTCAACATATTGGTGACCAATTTCAGTCAACTCCACGCTGCGGTGTTTTTCATCGATAGTAAAATGACCTTCAGGATCAAAATCATTACTTTCCAGCTCGGCAGGATCTTCGGGATTCGGCGCACGAATTAAATCCGGAACCAAAACATTCATTCGTTTGTACAAAGCCGAACTATCTTCTGAAGCACCAGAGATAACTAGAGGCGTTCTCGCCTCGTCAATTAGGATGGAATCCACTTCATCAATAATCGCATAATTGGTGCCGCGAGTAACACGATCTTCTAAGGTAAACGCCGTATTGTCACGCAGATAATCAAAACCAAACTCATTGTTGGTTCCGTAGGTGATATCGCAAAGATAGGCTTGTTTTTTATCTTCATGCGCTTGGGCTGATTGGATAATCCCCAAACTCAAACCAAGAAATTCATATAGCGGACGCATCCAATTCGCATCACGCTCGGCCAGATAATCATTCACGGTAACGATATGCACACCTTTGCCGCTTATAGCGTTTAGATAGGCAGGCAAAGTGGCGACCAGCGTTTTACCCTCACCGGTGCGCATTTCGGCGATTCGACCATCATTCAGTGTCATACCACCGATTAATTGGACATCAAAATGCCGCATACCCAAGCTGCGAACGCCTGCCTCACGAACGGCAGCAAAGGCATCGGGTAATATTTGCTCTAGGGTTTTACCGTCGGCAAGGGCTTGTCGTAGCTCATCGGTTTTACCGCGCAATTGTTCATCGCTTAAGGCCTGATAAGACTCTTCCAAGGCATTAATTTTGGCAACCGTTTTGCCCATGCGTTTGAGTTCCCGATCATTTCGGGTACCAAAAACCTGTCTTACTAATTTTCCGATCATATCTACTGGTGATGTCTCTTTATGATGTTAAAAACGATTCAAACTGACAATCATTGCTACGATTAATTACCCGCTCTCAAGCTGCTAATTTATTTCTTTTAAGCTGTAAAGCGGAACTCAAATGCCACTCTAATCACCGTTCAAATTAGTCAGCCCAAGCCATGGCCAATCGTATTAGCGAATGGCATTACCAAGCCCACAAGCTAGGACATTAATCAAAGCCAAAACAGCTAATTAGCGGCAACATTAAACGCTACAAGCCGCTAAAAGCCTAGTCCAACCAAACCGGCGAGCATACCATGAT
>CAJQQO010000021.1 GCA_905480475.1 uncultured Pseudomonadales bacterium
CAGCACAACACAAAGGGAAAGGATAAGCTCGATGCAAGATAATACAAGAAAGGCATTGATCTATTGCCGTGTGTCATCAACGAAGCAAAAAACGGTTGGCTCTGGCCTAGATAGCCAAGAGCACCGCTGCCGATTGTATGCCGCACAAAAAGGTTATGAAGTTGAGAAAGTTTTTTCCGACGATATAACGGGTGCAGGTGACTTTATGAAGCGCGCAGGCATGAAAGCGCTGATCAGTTACTTAAACACAAATGATCATACACAGTATGTCGTAATTTTCGACGACCTAAAGCGGCTAGCTCGTGACACTATGGCGCATTTTCAATTGCGCTATACACTCGCTGATTATGGCGCAGACGTTGAGTGTTTAAACTATACCTTTGAAGACACACCCGAAGGCGAGTTCATGGAGACGATCTTTGCGGCACAAGGTCAGTTAGAGCGCAAACAAAATCGTCGCCAAGTTCTTCAAAAAATGAAGGCGCGTGTTGAGAATGGCTATTGGTTATTTGCCCCATCAGTCGGTTATCAATACGTGAAAGCAAAAGGTGGCGGTAAGGTACTGGCAAAGAAAGAACCATTCGCCAGCATTGTTACCGAAGCGCTTGAAGGATTTGCCTCGGGCAGATTTCAAACCAAGTAAGAAGTGAAATACTTTCTTGAAAGTTTCCCTGAATATCCAAGAGGGAGCAATGGGAAGGTGCATGAGCAACGCGTCGATGAATTGCTCAAACGACTGATCTATACAGGGTATATTGAATATACGCCTTGGAATATCAGTCTTAGAAAAGGACAGCACGAGCCTTTAATCACGCTTGAGACACACCAAAAAATACAAAAACGCTTATCTGAAAAAGCCCATGCCCCCATACGCAAAGATGTTAGCGCAGATTTTCCGTTGCGCGGATTTGTCGTGTGTGGCGAATGCGATAATCCACTAACGGCTGCATGGAGCAAAGGTAGAAACAAATACCACGCCTACTACAATTGCCACACAAAAGGCTGTGACAGTCGTGGTAAGTCTATACGGCGTGATCTTATCGAAGGTCAATTTGAAGCGCTGCTGCGCAAGCTCAAGCCCTCTCACGCACTAATTGGTGCAGCAACGCAGATGTTTGAAAAACTCTGGCAACATCGC
This sequence comes from uncultured Pseudomonadales bacterium, assembly GCA_905480475.1. Taxonomy (GTDB): domain Bacteria; phylum Pseudomonadota; class Gammaproteobacteria; order Pseudomonadales; family UBA7434; genus UBA7434. Next base: position 1,139 of record CAJQQO010000021.1, read on the forward strand.
CATGGCTATCAGCAAAGCCGTGTTGAGACATTACAAACTGAGCTAGTCCGTGTGGAGCGACAAACCAATAAACTACTTGATCAAATTCTTGAAGCTGACATGCCAAGCGTCATCAAAGCCTATGAAAAAAAGATCAAACAACTGGAGGAGGAAAAGCTGGTGATTGCTGAGAAAATAGAAAGTGCTGGCCTGCCAAGCAAAGACCAAAACACAACACTTCGAACCGCTCTACAGTTTCTTTCAAACCCCCATGTTTTGTGGGGTTCTAAGCAACTTGAAGACAAACGTGCAGTGCTGAAATTGGTCTTTACGGAGCGTTTAGCCTATGTGCGGAATGAAGGATTTCGAACCGCTAAAACCACCTTACCTTTCAGTATGTTAGGTGGTATTTTTGACTCGAAAAAAGATTTGGTGGGCCCGGAAGGACTTGAACCTTCGACCTGCCGATTATGAGTCGGATGCTCTAACCAGCTGAGCTACGGGCCCCTGTTTATGCTTGTCTTTTGTTCCGCTGGACTTCGTTGCTTCTCCTCATTCACTCAGTCACGTACTTGATGTACGCTCTTTCACTTATTCGTCGCGCGCCTCGCCATCGAAACAAAATCCTGCGCCTAAACCGTCTGTGGTTTAAGGTGTTCTTTTGCGGCGCTTAAGCTTCGATTTAAAGCTGCGTCTCGCAAAAGAGCGGCGCATTATAAGTGCCGCGCATTGAGTTTGCCAGTGGCTTTATTGAACGGTTTCATTTTCTGAAAACGCCCCTTCAAATAATGGCGTGCTTAAGTAGCGCTCGGCCGAGTCAGGCAGAATAACAACGATCGTTTTGCCTTTGTGATCGGCTTGCTGAGATACCCTGTGCGCAACTGCCATTGCCGCGCCACTCGATATTCCGGCTAATATGCCTTCTTGCGTCATTAGCTTGTGCGCCCATTCCATGGCTTCTTCATTGCTGACCTGCTCAACTTGATCAACCATTGATAAATCAAGATTGTCCGGCAGTATGCCAGCGCCGATGCCCTGAATTTTGTGCGGGGCGTGTACCGGCTCCACGCCAGCTTTGGCGGCGGTAATCATAGTCGATGATGTGGGTTCAATGGCTACCGAGGTGATCGCTTTGCCCTTGGTGTTTTTGATATAGCGCGAAATGCCAGTGATAGTGCCACCTGTGCCGACGCCGCTAATCAAGATATCAATTGCACCATTAGTGTCTTTCCAGATTTCCGGTCCGGTGGTTTTTTCATGAATTTCCGGATTGGCCGGATTATCAAATTGACTGGGCATCCAGCGAGTATCCGGCGATTCTGCAACCAGCTCTTCAGCTTTAGCTATGGCCGCTTTTACACCTTTGGCGCCGTCAGTTAAGACAATGTTAGCACCAAAGGCTTTCATAATTTGCCGACGCTCTAAACTCATGGTGCTTGGCATGGTGAGCGTGACTTTATAACCTTTAGATGCGCCAACAAAGGCCAATGCAATGCCAGTGTTACCGCTGGTGGGTTCAACAATTTCCATACCGGGTTTAAGCTTGCCGGATTTTTCAGCATCCCAAATCATGCTGGCACCAATGCGGCATTTCACGCAGTTGGCGGGATTGCGGCTTTCAATTTTGGCAAATATTTTGCCGTCGCTGATGCGGTTTATTTTAACTAAGGGCGTGTTGCCAATGGATAGGCTATTGTCGTCAAAGGCACTCATTACAAGATCCTCGGCTGGCGGCTGGGCGCCTTTGCGTTAGTGATGTGTTAGTGGTAAGAGGCTTAAATGATAACGTATATAAATTAAAAAGGCCGGAAAACCGGCCTTTTTAATATTACTTGTTGGATGTGATTTACTTGAGCAATTGGGATCGCTTAATTATTCGTCCAAAAAGCTTCGTAGGTGATCTGAGCGCGAAGGATGACGCAGTTTGCGTAAGGCCTTGGCTTCAATCTGACGAATCCGCTCACGTGTTACATCAAATTGCTTGCCCACTTCTTCTAGCGTGTGGTCAGTGTTCATCTCAATACCAAAGCGCATTCGAAGCACTTTGGCTTCTCTTGCCGTCAAGCTACCCAGTACATCGGTAGTGGCATCACGTAGGCTTTGATCGGTGGCCGAGTCAATGGGTGAATCGACAGTACCGTCTTCAATAAAGTCACCTAAGTGCGAATCTTCGTCATCGCCAATCGGGGTTTCCATTGAGATGGGCTCTTTGGCGATTTTTAATACCTTGCGAACTTTGTCTTCGGGCATCTCCATTCGCTCGCCAAGTTCTTCTGGCGTCGGCTCGCGGCCAATTTCTTGCAGCATTTGACGCGAGATACGATTGAGCTTGTTAATGGTTTCAATCATATGCACTGGGATACGAATCGTTCTTGCCTGATCCGCAATCGAGCGGGTAATGGCCTGGCGAATCCACCAAGTTGCATAGGTCGAGAATTTGTAACCACGGCGATATTCAAATTTATCAACCGCTTTCATTAGGCCGATGTTGCCCTCTTGAATAAGATCAAGGAACTGTAAACCGCGGTTAGTGTATTTTTTAGCGATGGAGATAACCAGGCGAAGGTTAGCTTCAACCATTTCTTTCTTGGCACGTCGCGCGCGGGCTTCACCCAGAGACATGCGGCGATTGATGTCTTTGATTTCGGTAATGTTGAGTTCGGCCGCCGCTTCAATGCTGCCGATTTTTCTTTGTGCACGCATAATTTCTTCACGCGCTACCACCAGCTTTTTCGCGCACGGCGCTTTGTCGGCCTTGATAATACGGTCAATCCATTTGATATCGGTTTCTTTGCCGATAAACGCTTTGATAAATTCCATGCGTGGCATTTTGGATTGCTTAACGCAGAGGCGCATAATTTCGCGCTCTTGCTCGCGAATTTGGTAAAGCGTGCGACGAGGTGCGTTCATCACCGGATCTAATATCCGCGGAGTGAGCTTTAAGTATTTGAATTTGTCGCCAAGCTCTTCAAGATTTTTGATGGAAGAGGCGGCATCGCGGCCATAGCGTTTGATTGATCGCTCGGTTTTGACATGTTGTTTAGCAATTTCGTCAAAACGCTCTTTGGCTTCTTCAGGATCTGGGCCGGTATCTACGGCTTCTTCATCGTCAGTTTCGCCAGCGGCAGCTTTAGCCGTTTTGGCAGCTTGCGCATCAGCGATTTCCTGAGCGGATGGAACTGAATCGGCAGGGTCGAGATAGCCTATCAATACGTCGGACAGTTTCTTTTCACCGGCTTCAGCGGCAGCGTATTCAACCAGAATATTGTTAACTGCATTCGGGTAGCAGGCCAGCGCGGCCATCATTTCACGAATGCCTTCTTCGATACGCTTGGCAATGGCGATTTCGCCTTCGCGGGTTAACAGCTCAACCGTGCCCATTTCACGCATATACATACGCACTGGATCGGTTGTTCGGCCGGCTTCGGTTTCTACTGCGGCTAGTGCGGCAGCAGCTTCAGCAGCGGCGATATCATCGGTTGATTCGTTATCGGCCAGTAGTAACTCATCGGCATCGGGTGCTGTTTCAAACACCTTGATACCCATATCGTTAATCATCTGAATGATATCTTCAACTTGATCGGGGTCGGAAATATCCTCGGGTAAGTGGTCATTGACCTCGGCATAGGTTAGGTAACCTTGCTCTTTACCTCTGGCGATTAATTCCTTAATGCGAGATTGTTTCTCGTCAGACATGTATGTATTTCCTGAAAAATATCAAAGCTGATCGATGATCAACCTGCGAATTGCCATTGCTTTGGATTGCAAACTCTTTTTCTCCTGGCAAACGCTCTGCTAGGAGTACAATCAAAAGTTATGAAATTCAAACAAAATTTAGCCAGCCATTATAACGGATAGTGACCACTACGGGTATTGATAAAAGGTCTTGATTGCGATAAATACGCCCGAAAGAGGGTAGTTTGCTGAGGTTTTTAGCCATTTGCTGTGAATTTGCTGTGAATAATGAGTTTAGACTACATCGAGGCTAGGAAGTGTTAACCGCGTCAGTCATTTGAGTTTTGTGGGCTCGCTTTTTGAAAACCAATCGATTTGAGCATTTGCCGCTCTTCGTCACTTAGATCTGACAGCGGACGTTGTTTGAGTTCCGCGATAAATCGATCGATTTTCTTGTCCTCAAATTGCTCTTCAATACGGCTGATGGTGTCGGCAAACTCTTCGAGTGCGACGTCCTCTTGCTCTGGTGGTTTGTGGCGATTGGCGCAGTGATTCAGTGCTGAGGCTTCTGCGGTGCCATGCCAGTAGCCGAGCAGGGTGCTAGTGGTCACTTGATGCGTTTGCGACTTGATATGATCAACCAGCTTTTGTAGTAGTCGGGCTTCTTCGCTATCAATCTTGCTTAGCGCAGCAGGCATCGGGACTTCCTGAGCAAGTTGCGGGTAATGCAGCAGTAGCGCAATAGACCAGACAATCGGGGTTTTTTCGATACCAATCGTGCTTTGACCACTACCTTGCTTATCTCTTTGCGAGTCGTTTTGCCCTTTGTTCTGGGTGCTGCCTTGAGTATTGTTTGCGCGCTTATCGTGGCCGCTCGCTTGTGAAGCATGACTGTTTTGTTGCTCGCCGCTGTGATCTTGTTTGTTTTTTGAGCTGCTGTCGGTCCGGCTATTAGCTGCTGACTGCGAGGCAGATTGCGATTTGGATTTTGCGGCAGTTAATTCTGCTTCGCGTGATTTCAGCAAGCTAATATCGGCGCCAGTTTCGCTGGCGAGCTTGGCCAACATTAATTGTTTAAATACTCCCGTGGGGAGTTTTTGAATTAGGGGCAGGGCGCGCTGGCTTAGTTTCGCTTTGCCGGCGCCAGAGCTAAGGTTTATTCCTTCGCCTGCGGTGGCGAAAAGCAGTGTTTCAAGCGGCATGGCTTGCTCAACCAGATGGTCAAAGGCTTGCTTGCCCTTGTCTCTTACATAAGTATCGGGATCTTCGCCGTCGGGTAAAAATAAAAAACAAATTTCTCTGCCGTCAGACATGGCTGGCAATGCCGTTTCCAGCAAGCGGGAGGCGGCTTTTTTACCCGCTGCATCGCCATCAAAGCAAACGACTAGCTTGCTGCAGTGGCGAAAAATCTTTTCCAAGTGATAAATGCTACTAGCGGTGCCCAGCGTTGCAACCGCATTGTTGATACCGTATTGCACCAGCGACACGACATCCATATAACCTTCAACCAGTAACAGGTAGTCCAGTTGCCGATTGGCTTTGCGAGCTTCAAACAGGCCATAGAGTTCGCGCTGTTTATGGAACACCGGGGTCTCTGGCGAGTTAAGGTATTTGGGTTTGTCGTCGTTGAAAACCCGGCCGCCAAAAGCAATCACCCGACCACGATTGTCGCGAATCGGAAAGATAATGCGCTCGCGAAATCGGTCGTAAAAATCGCCGTTTTCTTTTTTAACCAGCATGCCTGCAGTTTCAAGCAGGGTAATACGTTGTTTGCGCTGATCGTTATCTTCAACCGCTTTAAGTAAATTATCCCAACCTGGGGGGGCGTAACCGATACCGAAGTCGCGACAGACTTCGCCGCTGAGGCCGCGACTTTTGAGATAATCAATCGCCTGTTTTTTATTGCTGTGCTTGCGCAGTTGGGTTTGAAAGTGTCGCGAGGTCCAAGCTAAGGCGTCGTATAAGCTCTCGGATTGTTTTTTGCGTTGGCGCTGATTGTCGGAGCCGGGCCGTTGTTCTTCTCTCGGCACTTCAAGCCCCACCATGGCTGCCAGCGACTCCACTGCCGCTGGAAAGTCCAGACTGTCATAGTCCATGATAAAGCCAACGCTATTCCCGCCAGCGCCGCAGCCAAAGCAGTAATAGAATTGTTTATCGGGATTGACGCTAAACGAAGGGGTTTTTTCATTATGAAATGGGCAGCAAGCGGTGTAGTTGCGACCGGCTTTTTTGAGTGTGACCCGTTTATCAATAACTTCGACGATATCTACCCTGTCGAGTACGTCGTCAATAAATTGCTGTGGGATCAGTCCTGCCATGTTTTGTTATCAAGCTTGTTGCGTTTTTGCGGTTAACGGCGCTAGCGACTAATGACGCAGCTGTTTTCTCTTGCCGCGCCCTTCGACTTAACTTAGCGCAGCTTTGATTTTGCCGCTGACTGCGCCAATATCGGCCCGGCCTTGTAACTGGGGTTTAAGTATTCCCATCACCTTACCCATATCTTTCATGCTTTCAGCGCCCGATTGCTTGATCGCGTCGCTGATGAGTGCAGTAATGTCGTCATCGCTAAGCTGGGCAGGTAAGAAGGATTGGATAACGACCATTTCTTGCTCTTCTATCAAGGCCAGATCTTCGCGTTCGGCTTTACGAAATTGCTCAATCGAGTCGCGGCGTTGTTTGAGCATTTTATCCAATGTTGCGATAACACGATCGTCGTCAACATCGATGCGTTCATCCACTTCGATTCGTTTGATATCGGCAAGAATCAGGCGCACCGTGGACAAGGTTGGTTTGTCTTTTGCACGCATGGCGTCTTTCATAGCCGCTTCAATGGCGATTTTCTTTTCACACTTGCTCACGGTTTATCCTCTTGATGGTTTTGGCTGCGTTGTTTCAGTATTGCTTATGACTTGGGTAAGCTAATGATTGTTCGTTAAAATGATTTAAAGTATACCGCTCTCAAAAGCGTGAAGGCAGGACTTTTAAAAACACAAAACCCGGCAATAGCCGGGTTTTAGGGGTAGAGCGATGTAAGATCAGACCCTGCACCGATAGTTTGGCGGCTGGGTCTAGAGCAATCTAGTACATGCGCACTCTGGAGCGCATTTCGCGACCCACTTTCTTTTGATGACGTTTAACTGCGGCTGCAGCTTTACGTTTGCGCACAGAAGTCGGCTTTTCATAGAACTCGCGACGGCGAACTTCGGCGATAACGCCGGCTTTTTCACATGAACGCTTAAAGCGGCGTAGTGCGATATCGAAGGGCTCGTTGTCTTTAACTCTGACTTGTGGCATAAAAAATAGTCTACCTAATATCAATTCTATTGATGATTGGCCGTTTAACCGGCTTTATAATCCCGCGCGCTCAACTGAGCCGCTTTTGCAGGGGCGGAGATTCTATACAGCATTAACTTAAATTGCAAAGGTTGCGGTGCGGTTTTCTTGGCTTGTTTGCCGATTTATCCCCACTCTTGTTTGCTGATTAACATCAAAGCTAGTAGCTGCATTACCGGCTTGCTTTCAATACAGTGCTGTCAGTATAAATTTTGCTTCGATTACGTTTGAGGCTATAAATTTTAAGTATATGAAATTAAAGGGTTTATAGCGGAATTTCCAATCCTGAACAGCATTGTGAACCTAATATTCAAAGATGCTCTTGTTCATTTCTAAAGATACTCTTATTA
>CAJQQO010000022.1 GCA_905480475.1 uncultured Pseudomonadales bacterium
GATTTGGATAGCTTCTCAATTTGATCGAATTAGCCGCTTAACAAGGCTGGGCTGGGCATTGCAAATAGTGTGGGTGTTTGATCAAATGCGTGCTTGTCAGCAACAAAGAATAATGACCTGTAGTTGCGGTGCGATCACTTAAATAATCCGCAGGTTATTTTTACTATCGAATCGATTTCATCGATTAAGCAATTATAAAAGCCAACAAAAGGTAGTCTTATGTTTAAACAGTCGCTCACAGCAGCTTTGTCAGCAATTTTACTTTCGGCCTCCGCGCAAGCGACCGATTTATCCTATACCAACCTCAGTATTGGCTATACCAGTAACGATATTGGTGGTGAAAGCTACGACGGTTATAACATTGCGATTCGTTATGCCTTGGGTGATGAGTTTTTTCTCCACGCTAGAACATCTTCTTTAGAGTCTAATGATGCGATTAGCTTGAATGGTGGTGTACCGGCAACGCAGGATGCTGATACCACGGTTTTGGGCGTGGGTTACCATGTGGAAATTGCCACCCAATTGGATTTTGTCGCGACTCTCGGATATATGGACGAAGAGCAAGTACAAGGTAATGCCCTAATTGACGCGGATGGCTTTCAGGTCACTACAGGCGTGCGTTGGAAAGCCTCTGACATGGTTGAGCTAAATGCTGACGTATTACATGTCAGTTTGGATGAGCGAACCTCAGGTGGAGTAGGTATTGGCGCACGATTTTTCTTTGGGCAAGCCGTATCGTTTGGTACTGCATACTCAAAGGATTGGAACGGTGCAAAGGATGAGCAGATAAGTGCCGATCTGCGTTTGGATTTCTAAATCTGTCGCTGTTCAAAAAAGCCTCTTCGGAGGCTTTTTTATTGCCTGTCATATAGTCCTCTCCAGGCGCAAAACCGCGGCCTTGCGAGTAGTGGCATTAAGTAGCAGCTAAGCTCTGCTTGATGTGGTGGTTTGGTAATTGTGAGCGCTGCACGGGTCGTTTATAGTCGCCGCTAGCGAATATACTATTGATTCTAACGGGAGTGATTAGCTTGGCCATTTACCAAACCATGGACAAAATCGAACAGGGCCGCAGAGTACTGGAGCTGAGAAGCCCGGTCACGCTTGAGCCTATTGGTGAAATCGTTTGTGCCAATAAACAGGATGTCGCAGACGCTTTGGCCAAGGCCGAAAAAGTACAAGTTGCCTGGGGAGCCAAAACCGTTAAGCAGCGTGTCGAAGCGGTGAAAAAACTTTTACCTGTCTTATTAGATAACGCCGATGCCATAGTTGATACCGTGGTACGTGAAACCGGCAAGGCCAGAACTGACGCATTGCTAATGGAAATTTACGCCTCTTGCGATTCGGTATCCTATTACTGTCGGCGCGCGGATAAGTTTTTGCGGCCTGAAAAGCCACGTGCTCACGGCCTAATGGGTTTAAGTAAAAAAATTGAACTGCATTTTAAACCGTTAGGTGTAGTAGGTATTATCACTCCGTGGAACGGACCGTTCATTCTGGCGCTTAATCCAACCATTCAAGCCATTTTGGCGGGTAATGCCGTTCTATTAAAGCCTTCAGAAGTGACACCTGAATCCGGTCGCTGGTTGCAAACCGTCTGTGAGAAAGCAGGTTTACCCGAAGGCTTAGTCCAGGTTCTGGTTGGCGATGGCGAAACCGGTGCGGCCTTGGTTGAATCGGCGGTAGAAAAAATCGCCTTTACCGGCAGTGTTGCTACCGGCCAGCGTATCGCTGAATCCTGTGGTCGCCAGCTTAAGCCGTGCACCTTAGAGCTAGGTGGCAAAGACGCTATGATTGTTTGCAGTGATGCCGATATTGAAGGCGCAGTTGCTGGTGCGATTATGGGTTCGTGCATGAATACAGGTCATTACTGCTGCGGCACCGAGCGTGTTTATGTGGTTGAAGATATTTACGACACTTTTTTAGAGCAGGTTATTGAAGGTGTAAGGGTTTTACGACAGGGCAGCGATCTGGGTTACGAAGAAGATGTAGGCGCTGTTTTCTGGGATAAACAAATGACCATTATCGAAACCCAAGTCGATGATGCTGTTGCCCAAGGTGCTACCGTCCATGTGGGTGGTAAGCGCAATCCGAATTTGGGTGGGCTTTATTACGAGCCAACAGTTATGTCCAACCTCGATCATGAAATGGCAATTATGCGTGACGAAAACTTTGGTCCGATAGTTTGCGTGATTAAAGTTAAAGACGAAGAAGAAGCCATTGCCTTGGCCAATGATTCGCAGTTTGGTTTACATGGTAATGTATGGACTAAAGATACTGAAAAAGGCATTAATATCGCCAAACGAATTGATACCGGTGGTGTTAGTGTTAACGATATGGCGGTAGGTTACGGCGTTCACTCCGCCCCCTTTGGTGGCCGCAAAGCCAGTGGTGTAGGGCAGGTTAACGGTAAGGTGGGTATTCGCGGTTATACCTATTGCCAGCCGGTGATCAGTGACAAAGGTGCGGGTAAAAAATCACCGACTGGATTTCCTCGCGACTTAAAGCAAGTCGAAACCTATAAAAAGGTTATGAAGTTTCTTTGGACCAATCCGCTGGGTAAGTTGTTCTGGTAGTGACCTTGGCTTTGAACCATCTCTAGTTTTAACTCCCCTTTCTTATCACCGCTCTTAATCAATCATGTTAAGAGCGGTATAAGTTTCTAAGTTTCCATCTCAACGAGTTATCTTTCTATCCTAAAAATAGTCTTTAACCGGCTGGATTTACACTTTTTCTGCCACGCTTGGCCGTTAAAATCTCTATAATGTCGCGCTGGCTTCACGCCTGTCTTGCATCTAGCTTGCATCTAAGACAGATTTTCTACTGCTATCTATTGGGGGGCGAATGCCTGCTTCTGAACACAGCTCGATAAGCCGCGATTTGATTGCTCAAATCGTTGGCGAATATATTGATCCATACACGCAAGAGCCACTGGCTTATACCGATTTTGTTGCGAGTGTAGAGACAAATACTGAATCCGATAGCGCAGAGATTCGCGTAGATATTATGCTCGGTTATCCAGCCGCAGGTATTATTGATGAATATCAGCAAGCCGTCGCGCAGCATGTTAAAGACGCCTTGTTGGCAAAGGGCCAAAGCGCCGATTTGGTGCAGAGTATAAAGCTGCACATTACAGTCGCTTATCAAGTCGCATCGCATACGCGTTCGTCGAATGTAGCGGGTCTAGAACAAGTTAAAAATATTATTGCTATCGCCTCAGGTAAAGGCGGTGTGGGCAAATCGGCCACGGCTTTAAATATCGCTTTGGCCTTGCATCAAGAGGGGGCGACGGTTGCCTTACTCGATGCCGATATCTACGGCCCTAGTCAGCCCTTAATGTTAGGTATTCCGCCAGAGCAACGACCGGAAGTTCGTGAGCAAAAATATTTTTATCCGATAGAAGCACATGGTTTGCAAACCATGTCGATGGGCTATTTGGTTACCGAAAAAACGCCGATGGTTTGGCGTGGCCCTATGGTCAGCGGCGCGCTTACCCAAATGGTTAATCAAACGCTCTGGCGTAATGTCGATTATCTTATTGTCGATATGCCACCGGGTACTGGCGATATTCAATTAACTTTATCGCAGCAAGTGCCGGTCACTGGTTCGGCAATTGTCACTACGCCACAGGATATCGCGCTGCTGGATGCCAAAAAAGGCATTGAGATGTTTCGCAAGGTTAATATTCCTTGCTTGGGTATTATCGAAAATATGGCTACTCATATTTGTTCGCAGTGTGGTCATAACGAAGCGATATTTGGTGATGGGGGCGGCGAGCGTATCGCCAAAGAATACGACGTTCCTCTATTGGGCTCACTGCCCTTGTCGATGGAAATCCGTAAAGGATTGGATGAAGGCAAGCCGACTGTGGCGACAAACCCGGATTCTGTACTAGCTAAACAATACCGCCAGATAGCTAGACAATTAGCCGCGCAGCTTTGTTTGCCCGAGCGCAAGCAGTCGCGAGCCGCGCCTAAAATTGTTGTCAGTAATGATTAAGCTGCTGGCTACTAATTTATAGCGCCAAGTATTTATCTAACATATGTTTTAACGATTGATAACGACAGAACGAGATTGCAATTATGACAATTAAATCCGATCACTGGATTCGCCGTATGGCAGAAAATGAAAACATGATCGAACCTTTTCAACATGGTCAAGTGCGCGAGAATGACAAAGGCGAGCGAGTGATTTCTTACGGCACGTCTAGCTATGGTTATGATGTGCGCTGTTCAAATCATTTTAAAATCTTTACCAATATCCATTCGACAACGGTCGATCCGAAAAACTTTGATGAAAGAAGTTTTGTTGATGTCGAGGCCGACTATTGCATTATCCCGCCGAATTCTTTTGCGCTCGCCAGTACGGTGGAATACTTTAAGATTCCTCGTAGTGTATTAACTATATGTCTGGGTAAATCTACCTATGCACGCTGTGGCATTATTGTTAACGTCACACCGCTAGAGCCCGAGTGGGAAGGGCATGTCACGCTGGAATTTTCTAACACCACTAATTTACCTGCCAAGATTTACGCCAATGAAGGCGTTGCGCAAATGCTGTTATATGAATCAGACGAGGTGTGCGATGTCAGTTATAAAGATCGTAACGGTAAATACCAAGGACAGCGCGGTGTCACTTTACCGAAAGCCTAATAGCTTTTAAGTGTGTAAAAGCGCTAGGTCTTAGCTGTGACTTAATAATAAATAGCTGCAAGCGCTTAGCAAATCCATCACTATTTAATATCTAATAAAAAATGCTCTGGTTTAGTTAAAGCGATAAGCCAGAGCCCATTATCCTTTTGCAGGTTTTCGCATGAGTAGTTTATCCAACGATGTCCATATCACTGACTTGGCATCGCCAGACTATCCGGATTTTATTCGTCAAGCACTGGACGATGTTGCCAAGCAGCCTCATGTGGTATTAAGCCCTGAGTTAGCAATGGCTGCGGCACGTGAACAGAGCGGCTTAAGTGATTTTGGCGATATGGATTTTATGGGTCGTCTTGGTTTAATCATGCAGCAAATGGATAGCGATGCCGACCTTAGCCCAATGGGGCGCACACTTAATTTTGGCTATTGCGTCCGTAACTTAGTACAGCGTTTACGTTTTGTTGAATTACTTAAAGCTCACCCTGAGATTGATCAAGTTGCTATGCAGCGGCCAATAATTATTGCCGGACTACCACGCAGTGGCACAACGCATATGCTCAATCTTATTTCGGTAGATCAACGTTTACGATCGCTACCTTATTGGGAATCTCTAGAGCCATTTCCATCGGCTGATGAAGCCGTTGCTTCTGGCGATGAAGATCCGCGTATACAGCGTTGTCGCGATCAGCTCGCGCTGCAAGATCAGATTATGCCGTATTTTAAAAATATGCATGATATGTATCCCGAACATGTGCATGAAGAAGTTGAACTCCAGTTTTTAAACTTTTCAACCATGTTGTTAGAAAACTACGCACTGATGCCTAAGTGGCGTGATCACTATTTAGCAGAAGAGCAAACCCCGCACTATGAATATATGCGCCGTGCGCTTAAAGCCTTACAGTGGATGCGTGGGCCCGATCGCTGGATATTAAAGTCGCCTCAACATATGGAGAGCTTACCGGCTTTGCAAAAAGTCTTTCCCGATGCTACCTATGTTATTCCGCATCGTGATCCTGTATCAGTGGTAACTTCATTAATTACCATGCTCAGTTACTCGGCACGTATGAGTCGTAATCCGGTCAAGCCGCATGCCATTGCCGACTACTGGGTTGATCGGGTAGAGCGTATGTTACAAGCCTGTGTGCGCGATATTGATAGCTTGCCACAAGAACAAGTTATTCACGTTCGCTTTGATGACTTTATGGCAAACGATATCGAAACTATCGAGCGAATTTATGCTATGGCTGGGCATCCTATGACCGAGCAAGTCCGCAACGGTATGCTGCAATATATTAAAGATAATCCGCGTGGCAAATACGGTAGGGTTCGTTACGACATTAAACGAGATTTTGGTTTAAATCGTGATGCTTTATATGAAAGGTTTTCTTTTTATACTAATCGTTTCGATGTGACTTTAGAGTATTAATAAAGTAGTTTTTCTAAAAAGGAATAAGCACTTAAACTGTTATTCGTGAATCAGTGTTTAACTAATAATAAATAGTTTTTATCGCAACACAAAAAACACTGTTTATCCTTAGGGTCTTTGGCATAATGCCGCACCTGCATTAAAGCTTCAGGGCTTTAATAGTTAATGATCAAAATATTTGTAGAGCATTCAATGTCAATAACGTCTTCCGGTTCGGCTAGTTCTAGTTCAGACAAAGCACCTTCTCATCAAACGCCAATTAACCAAGTGATTGCCACCGAGCTGCAAGTTAAACTCGAGCAGGTGAATGCGGCGATTGAATTATTAGATGAAGGTTCGACCGTGCCGTTTATTTCACGCTATCGAAAAGAGGTGACGGGTGGATTGGACGATACGCAGCTACGTACACTACAGGAGCGGCTTGCTTATTTACGCGAGCTGGACGAGCGCAGGCTATCGATTCTGAATAGTATTGAAGAGCAAGGCAAGCTTACGCCGCAGCTAAGCAAAGCAATTAACGCCGCTGATACTAAAACCCGGTTGGAAGATCTCTATTTGCCCTACAAGCAAAAACGCCGTACCAAAGGCCAAATAGCGATTGAAGCAGGGCTAGAGCCGTTAGCGGATGCCTTATTCACTAATCCCGAACTGGTGCCGGAGACTGAAGCTGAGCGTTATCTTAATCCCGAGTTGGCAATAAAAGAAACTAAAGATGCACTGGATGGCGCAAAATATATTTTAATGGAGCGCTTTAGCGAGGACGCGGAATTATTAGCAAAGACTCGGCAGTTTATGCAGTCTTATGCCGAGCTTGCATCGTCACTAGTTAAGGGTAAAGAAAACGAAGCCGCCAAATTTAAGGATTATTTTGAATACAGTGAACTGTATCAGAATATTCCCTCGCATCGTGCCTTGGCACTATTTCGTGGTCGTCGTGAAGGCTTTTTAAGTTTAAAGCTGGATTTGCCGGAAACCGAGCCGCCAAGAATTAAGCACCCTTGTGAAATTATGATTGCTGAAGCGTTTAAGCTAGAAGATAGAGCGCGCGCGGGCGATAGCTGGATGCAAGGCGTTATTCGGTGGGCATGGCGAATTAAGCTGCACTTACATATTGAAACCGACTTAATGTCGAAGCTTAAAGAGCAAGCTGAGATAGAAGCGATTAATGTTTTTGGTAGTAATCTAAAAGATTTATTACTTGCAGCTCCCGCAGGTGCCAAAGCGACTATGGGTTTAGATCCGGGTTTGCGAACCGGCGTTAAAATAGCGGTGGTCGACGCGACTGGTAAACTACTTGATCATACGGCTATATATCCGCATGCTCCAAAAAATCAGTGGGATCAATCTATTGCGGTGCTGGCAAAACTTTCCAAGCAACATAATATTGCTTTGCTCGCTATTGGTAACGGCACTGCTTCACGTGAAACCGATAAATTAGCAGCAGATCTTATTAGTCAGCATCCGGAATTAAAACTGCAAAAGATTATGGTAAGTGAGGCTGGAGCATCGGTTTACTCTGCCTCGGAATTTGCCGCCAAAGAGTTTCCCGATTTGGATGTGACGATCAGAGGTGCGGTATCGATTGCGCGCCGCTTACAAGATCCCTTAGCCGAATTGGTAAAAATCGAACCTAAATCAATTGGGGTAGGGCAATACCAACACGATGTTAGTCAGTTCAAACTGGCGCAAAATCTTGATGCGGTGGTTGAGGATTGTGTAAATGCGGTCGGTGTTGAAGTGAATACGGCGTCCGGTGCATTATTGCGGCGGGTATCGGGTTTAAGCCAAACCATTGCCGATAATATTGTTGCCTTTCGTGATCAACACGGTGCCTTTAAAAATCGTCAACAGTTAAAAACTGTGCCGCGCTTAGGTGATAAAACGTTTGAACAAGCCGCTGGGTTTTTACGTATTGCCAATGGTGATAATGCATTAGATGCTTCAGCCGTACACCCAGAGTCTTATACCGTTGTTGAAAGTATTGCCAAACA
>CAJQQO010000023.1 GCA_905480475.1 uncultured Pseudomonadales bacterium
AAACCAAATGGCCTAAACGGATGTGTCAGTTGCGGTTCGGGTAAGCTGTAATACCGGAAATACTCTTTTGCAGCTTTGCTGATAATTCTGGTACTGCGGATTGTACTCCACTAGTCGCGGCCAAAGTTGTTGACGCTGTTCGCCTATTACTTCTGTCACGCTCACTGGGCCTTTAAAGCCTCTAAAGGTTACGATCGCTTGTGGCTTGGCGGTTAGATTAAAATACCAGCCCGGTGGCGTGTTACGGCCCCAGTTAGAGCCGACTAAATATAACTGCTCGTCGTCGGGCATACACAGCGTGACAAACTCGCGCTTTAGGCCGGTTTTAGCTCCCGTTGTTTCAATCAAGGCAACTGCTTGAAAGCCGCAGTTAAGCCAGCCCTTACTGATTTTCATCAAGCTTCTATCCAGCTTAGGTACGGTTTTCATCAAAATTGATGTCAATCCGTCAGAGCTTAAGGTATTTTTAATCAGTCCGGATTTAAAAGGGTTCAATGCGTCATGCTCGCTTAATGATATTCGTATAGCTGGTTTTTTAAGGCCGTTTCTAGCCGCTGATTTTACACAATAGTCAGAAGATTTTACGCTAACAGGATATGATTGGATTGCTAATTTCGCCAGGTGAGCAATTAAAGGTCAGTGCCTTGCGCCGACATGCTCGATAGTGCTAGCTGAATGTACAAGCTGAACAGGAGTGGATAATGAAAAAGCTAAAAAACGAAAATGAGCTGGTAAAAAAAGCCATTGACGAAGGGGTGAAATACGGTGAAAGCCGCGGTGTAGTGGAGTTTGAAGCGACGGATTCAGCCAATGACAAACTGCTTTATATCTATCGATTATTGGTTCATGATAAAGTCATTCAGCCGATCCCCGAGGATCAAGTCTCGCAAAAAGCGGTTAGACATAAATTGGCTATTTGGGCGTCTAAGTTAAAGTAGTTGTCCGTCTAAATGGCAGATCAGTAAAGTTTGGCCGTTGTTTAAGAAGTGAGTATAAAGCGGCTCAATAAAAGCCAATCAAAAACGCAATTAAAATACGGAAGTAGTCAGCATTTATGAATACAGAATTGTTAGAAGAAATCGATTTATTACTTAAGTTTGATAAGAATTCAACCCAGCAGGGAATCAAACTTCACTCCAGTGCTAGCGACCAGAGCAAAGCGGCGGCGCAGCGACTTTTTGATAAAGGTTTTATCTCGCAAAATGATGGTGGATATTTAACTGATCGAGGTATTGAAGCGGCAGAACATTGTGAGCGTGTGGTTGATTTACTCAAAGAATCACAAGGCGACTTGCAATAACAAACGTATTTAAAAATCCACTATATAAACGGCGAATCAGTATTAGTCATGAACACAATAACGAACACTAAAGTGCACTGTTATGTTATTAACGTGAGTTTTGTTTTAGCTTGTTTAATTGGCTCTCTGTTATCAGCGCAAGCCAGTGCAAATAATCGAATCGCTTTAGTTATTGGTAATGCTGACTATCCCGATATGCCCTTAAAAAATCCTCGCAACGATGCCGAGGCAATGGAAAGGACTTTAATTGAGGCGGGCTTTAACGTGGTGACGGCATTAGATGCCGATCTGGAAACCATGCAGTCAGCCATGCTTGAATTTGTCGGCCAGCTTAATCGCAATAGCACAGCTTTGGTTTTTTATGCCGGTCATGGTATGCAGGCTAACGGTCGGAATTATTTGTTGCCGGTTGATGCGCAGCTGGAAACCGAGCGCTCGCTGCGTTTTCAAGCCTTAGAGTTAGCCGATTTACTTGAAGAGCTAGATGCATCCGATGCGCGAATCAAAATGGTCATACTGGATGCTTGTCGCAATAACCCTTTTGAACGCAGTATGCGTGGTGCAGGTCGAGGCTTGGCGGCTGTTGATGCAGCGCGCGGCACTTTAATTGCCTATGCAACATCGCCGGGTTCTACAGCATCCGATGGTGACGGCGATAATGGTTTATATACCCAGTCACTATTAAAGGCATTAAGCGAGCCGGGCTTAAAAGTCGAAGAGGTTTTTAAAAAGGTTAGGATTCAAGTGGCAGACGCTTCGCAAGGTGCTCAAATTCCTTGGGAATCATCCTCTTTAACGGGCGATTTTATCTTTATTGAAAACCTTACTGTAGAGGCGTCAGATTCCAGTGCTCAAAGCAATAGCGCCAATCAACTTAGCTTAAGCGAACAAGATCGTGAGGCCTTGTATTGGTCTAGCGTAAAAGATAGTGGCGACAAGCGAATGTTTCAGTCGTATATAGATAACTATCCGAATGGCAGTTTTGTCCAGCTGGCCGAGCTTTATTTAACGCAAGCGCAGGAGCGAGAAAAAGAACAAGCCTTAGCAGCAGCTAACAAGGCATCTAAAAAGCCCGCAAAAAAACCTTATAGCAAGCCATCGGCCGCGCCTATTATTCCGCAGCCGGTATTGGCGGTAAGCGAAGTAAAAACCGCTCAAACATCTAACTCTGTGGGTCAAGCTATTTATAGTTGCAGTGATTTATCGGGCGAATGGCAAAACTCGAATTTGCAAAAGATTGGCTGCGCGCCTAAAAAGCTAATGCTTAGTGCCGGTGAAAATAATGAATATGAAGTGTATGGCTCGGGCTGCGCGGTTGCTTTAAAAGGTAAGGCCAAACATATCGGTGATACGCTCGAGGTAAAATGGAAAATGGCAAGCTGCAAAGGGGTAACGACTTATAAGCTCGATGCGCAATGTAATATGGGTAACGGGCCTATTAAAGTAAAGCGCGGCCTAACCTGCTTTGTCGGTGATGACTTCGGAATGATTAAGCGCCCGCAATAATTAGGGCGCTAGTGTTTTTTTAGCATTAATCGTTAGATATAGCTTGGATCAACGTTATAACCGGTCTCACTTACCCAGTCCGATAATTCTTTTTCACTCTCTGCTGTAAACACATCAATCAATTTTTTAATTTTATTATCGCTAAGTGTTGCGATGGATTTACCTTTTAGAATAAAAGGCGGTAAGTCGCTTTTGGTATAGGTGACGGCCCAGCTGACACTCATTGAATTTTCGTCGACTTTTAAATCATCTTCTAATCCAATCTCGCGCGTATCAAAGCGTCGATCAAAACCGTCTAAAGATTTTTTCATACCAGCAAAAATAGCGCTTGGACCAATTAAGCTGCAAGGTATATTGGGCGAATCGATTTCATAAGCGGCGTCGTCATGAAAGAATTGATGTAGACGATCCCAGTTATCATCTTTATAAGTCATTTCAAATGCTGCAGCATAGTTAAGAAATTCTTTTAGCACATCCATTCGATAGTCTCCAAGGTTGAATTGAAAACGCTTATGCTCGGCGATCTTAAGCGGCTATGTCAAGCAACCATATCAAGCAGCCATATCAAGTAGTTATGCCAATGGTATTTGAATATAGTTTTAGCTGTTAAGCATGCTGTTTTGTTTTAAAAGCAACTCCACATTTTTGCAGAGTTGCTTATTATCAACAACTATAAGTTTGCTTGTTTAGCTATTTATTATGCACATTTTTTAACGCGGGAATATGCGCCCAAGCCAGCTATTGCAATAAAAAATAGCGGTAGGCTAGCGGGTAATGGCACTACCGTCGATGTTGATAAAGTGAGGTTGGCCGGGTTAAAGCTTAAGTCGGTAATATACTCCTCTCCAAAATCCACGATAATTTCTGGATCAATAGTATGTATATTATTTGAGTTTTGTAACTTACCCGTGCCGTCACTGAATAATTCAAATAGGGCTGGGTGATAGCGGCGGTTATCTATCTCGCGGCCATTAAATTCAAATATTTTACCGGCTCCGGCTAAATCAGATGCTTGTACGCCGTCGCTTAGGTCTGCGTCTGCGGCAATCTCAAAATTCAGTGAGCTACCTTGAGTATAGAATTCGCTACCACCGATGGATCTTCGTAAATCAAATGCCGGAAAGCCTGACGGTGTGCCGGGCACAAGCGTGCCAAATACATTGTAGTTAACACTCGTTAACGTCGGGTTGCTGTATACGCCGATTTGCAGCGGTTCATCGATAATAATCTCAAAACTAAATGTTTTAACGTCACTAAACTGAGTCGTTAGACCGAAGTCAAGATTGTTAAAACTAACGGTAAATGCGCTGGCGTTAAAGGATTGAAAACCAAAGCAGATCAATAACATAGCTGCTAATGACTGAATGCGGAATAGGCTTTGACGCTTTTTAAAAGGTGTTAATTTGGACATGACTGCCTCCTAACTATTATTAGTAAGAGGCCAAGGGAGATCGCTAAGGTAGCAAATATTCTATTGGATGGGTAGTTAAAGTTATTTCTTGGCCAGAGCAGCCGCTGGCGCTTTATCCGTGCTACTTAAGCTTGAGTGAGTAGTAACTCGGCTGCGCTATCAAATAGCGTAATATCGTCGAGTACATTGCTGGTAATGATTGCGCCTTCTAATAAGGCCAAGGTTTGACTGGCTTTTTTGCGAGCGATTGTGTTGGTGTTTTTATCTGGGTCCATCAAGCGATAGGCATCTTCTAACCACGCTAGCTGAAGCCTAAAAAATTCCTGTGTTTGTTCTACTACGCGTTCGGGTAAGCCATCGATCTCCGCGCCTAATAAGCCGCATAAGCACATGCGTTTATCTTTGGTGAGTGCTTGTCTAAATGCGCTAATATAACTTTGCAGTGGATCTTTATTATTATCTAGCAGCGCTTGTGCTTGGCCTAAAGTTTCAAAAAAGCGCTCGGTATAATATTTGGCAACCGCCACACCTAAATCTTCTTTGGTTGGAAAGTGATAATGCACGGATGAACTTTTGATGCCCACTTGTTTGGCAATTTCTCTAAAGCTAAAACCGTTGTAACCGCCACGCCTAACCATTTCTTCGGTTATCTTCAGAATGGCTTGTTCTTTTTTTTCCATATTTTTTCCATCGATACTTATCAAGTGGCAGATTTTTTCCCTGTATCTGCCACGCGTTTTATTTCTTGCTCAACTCGATTTAAATGTCCTTGCTTTACCCACGCTTTGGCACCTTTTGCTCCAGCGCATAGCTGAATACTGCTGCCGATAGGCGCGCGCAACCAGCTATGTTTTACCAGCGTATCATCGCCTTCAGTGAGTTCACCTTCAATGACTAATAGCTCGGCGCCGCGCACTGCGTCGATAGTCAGCTTGGCGTTCGGCTCCCAGTCAATAAGTGTAACCTGTTCGGCATCATCATGGTAAAGCGGTGTGACAGAAATGCCTGCTAAGTCACGATGGGGTACCGCTTGCATAAATTGCGTATTAAGCCGGACATGAGTTCTATCATCGGGTTCAAACTGCCAGAGTTTAACAAAAATCACACAGCCGTCTGCAGAGCCGGGTTGGTGTTTTGATAGTGGTGGGTTGCGAATATACGAGCCGGTGGGAAAGTCGCCGTGTTCATCCTGAAAAACGCCGCTTAAAACAATAAACTCTTCGCCGCCAGTGTGTACGTGCGGAGAGAAATGGCTGTTGGGTGCATATCTAACAATAGTACTTGCGCGCGCGACTTCATCGCCGACACGATCCAGCGGCCGACGCGATACGCCTGCCATGGGCGAATCTACCCACGGAATATTTTCACTGTGAACAACTACTCGTTGATCGAATTCAGCATTGATTTTCATAACTCGCCTAATTTTTTTACTAACAACTTAACAAAAATAGTTTTGCTTAAATGCGGTTTATCTCACGCTAGCCTGCGCTTTGACGATGGGCGGAAATACTTCGGAACACACTGTTGAAACTTGCAAGTGTGTTCCCTTGTATTTGTTTAGCGCAGCTAGCTAAGCTACGCTGGGCCGACTAGCGGTACTTGATTGCCAAGCTAGCAATTGGTCGCAATTATCCGGTACCGCTACGCCAGCAAAATCGGCAAAGGCAAGGCCGGCAAATAAGGTGATATCCGCAACACTAAACTCATTGCCGGCTACATAGTGTTTCTTTTGCTTGGCATTATCTTCTAACAGTTGATTAAAATACATCATGCCATTTAATGCCGTCTGTTTTTGCTGATTACCCCAAGCGGCATTTTGATGGGTTTCAAGTTCAGGCCCTAAGCCATCGGTTGCGTGATGAAAGTAGGCGCCTACTGCATCCAACACCATAAACTCGGCTCTACGCATTAGCATATTAATAACTGCGCGCTCGGTCGGACTTTGTCCGGTTAAGGATGGGCCATCAAAAGCGTGGTCAATATATTCACTAATGGCTGAGCATTCTGCGATACAGATTCCATCATCTAACTCTAAGACAGGGACGCCAGCGGCAGGATTTTTTGCCAAAAACGCAGCCTGTCTATGTTCGCCCGCCATCACATCGACGGGGATAAAGGTCACTTTATCAGTGGCATTTTTTTCTGCTAAGGCAATCCGCACACGTGCTGGGTTAGGGAAGTTGGCAACATCATAAATTTTCATAATATAGGTTTTCCTGTATTCATCTATCTAATGATAGGTAGATATTAGGGTCGGGCGTTGATCTTGTCAACCACTATCTATCATTAGGTAGGTTTGTGTTTGTTGCTAAAGCTTGGTGAGTGCGACTGAAACTGGGCTATTACGGCTTTAAAAGGCGCTGAGATAAGCGTGAGTTGTGTTTATTCGCTGCTGAGAGTCATCTTGAGTGCTTATAAGTGATGCTTAAACGGGATAAGTAATATCGTAAGTCGCATTCCTGCCACCTTCAGACCGCTCCTTATCAGGATTGAATAAAGGCGCAATATCGCTGGCCGTTTACCTGTGGCTTTATAGGATTTTCAACGGCTAATGACGTTTGTGTAATTATCATTCATTTGTTGATGTTGCTTAAGTGGAAGCCTGTTCAAACAAATTAACTTAACGTTCTAACGATTTTTGTTAGCGGTCGGGCATAAACAAAAGTTATCTGGCACATCATTAAAACTGTTTTTGGCTAAGTAAATGTTTTTTGCCTTAGCTTTATTTATAAGTTCTGTGTTCTAACGATATTTTTTAGTCACAAATTTACACTTGTTGCTTATCTGTCCGTAATTTTAAGTGCACCGATCGATATTCGATTACTATCTGGCCTTTGAAAGAAGG
>CAJQQO010000024.1 GCA_905480475.1 uncultured Pseudomonadales bacterium
TGAAGAGCTGATGTTCTTGCATGCACAATCTGCCGATGCTGAACGGCTCGATGTACTTACCTACTACGATAGCGATTTACCTTTTGTGGTTGAATCCGATCCCAATAAACTCCGCCAGTTAATGAATAATCTTATTAATAATGCTGTTAAATTTACTGACAGCGGCTCGATAATGATTAGTGCCAAAAAAGAAACTGACACCGAAGGTAAATTATGGATTCGTTTGTCGGTGTGTGATACCGGAATTGGAATATCAGAAAAAGATTTACACACCATATTTTTACCGTATTCACAAAGCGATGGCTCAATGAGTCGCAAATACAGTGGCACAGGTCTTGGTCTGGCCATTTGTGACAAGCTTGCCGAATTGCTGCATGGCGATATTGGTGTGCACAGTGATTTGGGTTCGGGTAGTGAGTTTTATGTGCGCATTCCATTCTCCTATCGCGTTAAGTCGGCAGTTCGTTCCGGTTTGGGTTCGGTCTATGCGTTGCAAGATCAAGCTTTGTTAGCTTATGGCAGTAGCGAAGAGATTCGAGACGCCTGTCAAAGTATTTGTGGCTTGCATCAAATAGAAGCCAATCTATTCGATAATATTAGTGAGCTTGGTCAGTATTTATCGGCTTACCAGTCGGATACAAAACCTGCACCTATCGTGATGTTATACCTTTCTTTTAACGACAGCTTTGATGCGATATGGCAGCAAGTGGGTCCCGCTATTCAAGCGGCTGAATTAAAAGTTATTATTATTTCTCGCGATGCGAAAACGCAGTTAAAAGTCTCTGACAATATTGTATTTACCCGGCCGCCGTTAAGAGCTAATGCTTTTTCATCGGCATTGGCTAGTTTACTTAATTTGGAATTGCCAAAATTAGAGGGTGCAAGCAAAACACAGAGCTATGGCGATATGGTGGGTTACTCCATTCTTTTGGTAGAAGATACGATTGTGAATCAGCGTGTTGCCAAAGCTATGCTGGAAAAATTAGGTTGTGACGTCGTGGTTGCCGAAACGGGTGTTGAAGCTTTGGAGCAAGTGGAGCAGCGCGATTTTGATTTAATTTATATGGATTGCCAAATGCCGCGGATGAATGGCTATGATGCTTCGCGCGCGATTCGACAGATAGAAGGTAAAAAAGGTCGTCTACCGATTGTGGCAATGACGGCTAACGTGGGTCAGCAAGATCGAGCACATTGTTTTGAAGCCGGTATGAATGATTTTTTAAGTAAGCCGGTTAAATTGAAAGATCTTGCCAATATTACCCGTAAATGGATTGGTGCAACCCGAGATGATTTGCCAGGCGATGCGCCTAATACAGGTGCTGGTAATAAAAATGCCGAGCAGAGTTTCGGGCTGATTTCCGAGAAAGGTTCCGAGAAAAGCTTCGATAATAAAAATATTGATCAGCTCCACGATCAGCAAGCGAATGAGCTGAGCAAGCCCAATAAACTAGCTAACAACGGCGTAAATGATGCCCGTAACTAGCCGCGAGAATACGATTTATATTATCGATAGTGATGAGTACAAGTCGCAGTTAAAAAATCTCCCTAAGGATTTAGACTTGCCGCTATTATCAAGCGTCGACGCTGATAAATATCCCGAGGCGGCCAAAATGCAATTTAAAAACGGCCAATGGTGTGTTCAATTGCCTGCAAGTAAAACTTTGGTTAGCGTCGATTTCGCCGATGTCAGAATTGCAGCGCGCAGTCAGTCGCTGGCTTTAAACAAAGAGTATATTGTGAGAGCGGTATTAGGGCGCAAGAAACATCAGCAGCCATTAAGGGTGCTCGATGCAACTGCCGGTTTTGGTCAAGACAGTTATTTATTAGCGGCCGCCGGTTGCCAGGTCATACTGATAGAGCATATTCCACTATTAGCGTATTTACTTAGGCAGGCGGTTTTACGAGCGGCTAATGAGGCCAGTCAATTAAATACCGACGCGGCTAAGCGTATGCAGGTGATTAACGGCGATAGTATTGCGTTAATGCAGCATTGGACCGACGCGCGACCTGATGTGATTTACCTTGATCCCATGTATGCGCATCCTAAAGATGAACAGGGTAAGGGCCTAAAAAAAGCGGCTGCGGTTAAAAAGAATATGGCCTTTTTACAGTACTTAACGCGCCAGCAAGATGCCGGGCTTTATGGTGAGGGTATGATCGAAGCGGCATTAGCTTTGGCTGCGAGTAAAGTTGTGGTTAAGCGAGCGCCGGGCGCGCAGTGGCTTGGTGATATTAAGCCCGGCTCGGAAATCTCAGGCAAGTCAGCGAGATTCGATATTTATCCTACCAATAATCAATAAATTATTTTTTTCGCACCAATCCTTCCTGAATCGCCGACGCCACCAATCGACCATCTTTATCAAACACTTTGGCTTTGCCCATACCGCGACCGCCGCCGGTAAAATCGCTTTCGATATCAAATAGCAACCAGTCGTCTGCATTAAAGGCTTGATGAATCCAAATTGAATGACTTAATGTGGCAGCCATAACATTAGGCGTAAACGGCGTAATGCCATGCGGATAAAACGCCGGTAATAAAATCGGATTGTCCGAGGCATAGGCAAACATTTGTTTATGTACGGTATCGTCGGCGGGTAGTGTGCCTTTGGCTTTTACCCATACCAAGGCGCGTGGCGGTCGTGCTTGTGGATTGGCAAGATCAACCGGCTCAACAAAGCGCACATCAATCGGCCAATCATAATCGTTAGATAAACCTGTTTGGGTAAAGAACTCACCAATACGTTGTTCTTCGTTGGCTAAGCTTTCGGCCGCTGGCGCTTCGGGCATTGCCACTGCATGGCTTGGCCCGGTTTCATCTTTTTGAAACGATAGTGTGGCGCTAAAGATGGGCCGCTCTATACCGTCGTTATTATCTTGTAGCGCTGTAACGTTGCGCGTTAAAAACGATCGACCATCGCGTACAGGGTCAACTGAATAAGTAATAATTTTATCCAGTGCGCCTTGGCGTAAAAATGATGAATGCATGGAGTGTAATTTAAATTCGCTATCACAACTTTGCTGTGCGGCGCTTATCGCTTGGGCCATCACTTGTCCGCCATAGATACGATCGCCGGAGTCATCAGTGCCATAGCCGGTAAATAGCTTGATCGCTGATTGGCTGTCGCTGTTTTCTATAGCGGTTAACGCTAAGGAATTTAGTACTTTATCCAAACCTGTTTGCATAGTGTTCTCATGTTAATTTAATTTACGCTGGCTTTTGTTTGCGCCGGTTCTTACGTGAATTGGTTTTTACGAGTATTGCTTCTTAGATGCTTGGCTTAACCATTACAATTCAGCGGCTATTGCCAAGACCATTTATGCATTGATCTTTCCAGCCCAAAGTCGGTCGATTAGCTTTCTACGCGCGTATTTGTAATAGTCGTCTGCCAAGCCACTTTGCTATGATGCTTATCATGATGCCAAGCCAGTGTTGGTCACAATCGTAAAACACGCCTTTTTATAATAATCAGCGTGTTAAGTTAAAACGCGTTACGACAGCCATTTTTAACGATGATATTGAGCATCCTCTATTTCGATATGGGTTAAAGTATGAAACTTGGCATAGCCATTGATCCATCCTTAAAAAAGATTCAAATCCCGCTAGAAAAAATACAACTGGCGGAGTCTTTGGGTTTTGACGCTATATGGGCTGCCGAGGCTTATGGTACCGATGCTATTACTCCGCTGGCTTTTATTGCCGCTCATACTAAAAAAATCCGTTTGGGAACCAGTATCGCGCAAGTCTCTGTGCGGACTCCTGCTGCAACGGCAATGGCGTTTAATACGCTGGATCAATTAGCCGGTGACGGTAGAGCGATTTGTGGTTTGGGCTTGTCGGGGCCGCAAGTGATTGAAGGTTGGCATGGTCAAGCATGGGATTTACCCTATCACCGAATGAAAGATACCGTTGCAATAATAAAACGTATACTGCAGCGCGATGCGCCGGTGGAGTATCAAGGTAAGGCTTATAGCTTGCCGTATTGTCAGGCAGATTCCGTTGATGGTATGGCAGCAGCTAATCCACGATTCGGTAAACCGCTTAAATCGATTGCCGCAACCAATGCCGATTTACCGATATTATTAGCTACCGGTAGTGAATCCATGGTTAAACTAACGGCTGAGATTAGTGACGGCTGGATTCCCTTTGGTTTTGCTCCTGGTGATATGGCAGCTTATCAACCATGGTTAGAGCAAGGATTTGCGCGAGCAACAGCCAATGGTCAGCCAGCCAAAGACTTAAGTACTTTTGAAATTTATGCGCCCTGTGTTGTTTGTCTAACCGACGATGTAAAGGCAGCGATTCAACAACAAAAATCGGCAGTGGCTTTTTATGTTGGCGGTATGGGGCATCAGCAAAAAAACTTTCATAAAGATCGAATGGCTCGCGCCGGATATCAGGCCGAAGCAGAAAAGATTCAGCAATTATTTTTAGAGGGGCAGCGTGAGGCTGCGGTTGATATCGTGCCGGATGAGTTTGTTGATAACGCCGCCTTAATTGGTTCAAAAGAGCGCATTGTTGAACGATTAAAGCATTGGCAATCATCCGGTGCTACGGGTTTAATATTAAACGGTGCAGATAAATCCTTAATGAAATTAATAGCCGATTATTTTCAAGGCTAGCTATTAGCAAGACATCGTTTATAGCAAGACATCGTTTTTTATAAAGCAATAGATTTTGCAAAGTTTGGTTTTTAGAATAATTTAGAGGTTAATGTGTCAGACAATACTGAAAACAATTCCACAACTATTCCTCAGGGTTGGAAGATTTTATTAGAGCAATACCAGCACCGCGTTGACTATGGTCGATCTATGGGCGGTGAAGAAAAGCTGGCTAAGCGGGCGGCAAAAAATAAAGCCAATGCCCGACAAATGATTGCGTTACTAGTTGATGATGGCAGCTTTATGGAGTTGGGAACATTAGCCGGTGGTATGAGTTATCACGGCGAGCCAACCGCACCGGCAGATGCGCTAGTCGGTGGTTTGGCAAAAATAAATGGTCGGCCGGTGGTCGTGGGTATCGAAGACTTTACGGTGATGGGCGGCTCAATTGGCCATGCTACCAATGCAAAAAAGGTACGGCTGGCAAAGCTTGCATTACAAGAGCGTGTGCCGTTTATCAGTGTTCTTGAGGGTTCGGGTGAGCGAACGACTAACGCCTTGGCTCGCCATCCTTATGCGCCAGGTGATATGCAAGTATTGGCAGAGCTGTCAGGAATTGTTCCGACCATCGCTTTAGTGGTTGGTCCTTCCGCAGGTCATGGTGCAATTACCGGCATGTTAAAAGATTTTATTATTATGACCCGCGACGCCTGCATGTTTGCCGCTGGCCCGCCATTGGTAGAAGCCGCCTTAGGTGAAAAGGTCAGTAAAGAAGACTTAGGTGGTGCGGCAATTCATACTGCGAAAAGCGGTGTTGCACATAATATGGTTGAGGATATTGAAGAAGGTTTTGCACTTATCCGATCGTATTTAAGTTTTTTACCTGCCAGTGCTTATTCAACCATGCCTAAGCAACATAATAAAGCTGCGGCTGAGCGTCGTCTTGATGAGCTTCTTAATTTGGTGCCAAGTGATGATCGCATTGCTTACGATACCCGCAAGCTTATTAAGTTAATTGCCGACGATGATCAAGCCATTGTCGAAATCCAACCGACTTATGGGCGCTCTATAGTGACGTCATTGGTTCGAATGGGCGGCTATTCAGTTGGCGTAGTATCCAATCAGCCTAGTTTTATGGCTGGCGCAATTACTGCCGAGGCTGCTGATAAAGCGGCTCACTTTATTCATATTTGTAATGCCTACCATCTACCGGTTATTTTTCTTGCTGATAATCCGGGAGTGATGTCGGGGTCTATGGCCGAGCAGGCCGGTACACTGCGTTCGGCTGCCAGAATGTATGCGGCGCAATGTGCATTAACTTCGCCCAAACTGCATGTCACCTTACGCAAGGCATTTGGTTTTGGTAGCTCTCTAATGGGCATGAATCCATTTGATCATCAAACTTTAACGCTAGCGTTTCCGGGGATTACCTTGGGCGGTATACCCGCGTTTGGTGGCGGTATAGCGACTAATGTTGATGAAGATAAGGCGGCGCAATTAAAAGCGGCTGAAGAAAGTGGTGCGTGGTCGACGGGCGATACCATGGCCTATGACGAGATTATTGATCCTCGTGAATTAAGAAACGCATTGATTCGTGGTTTGGATTTAAGTGCTGGGAGAAATGCTGCTGATCCGCAGCCGGTGGCAAAGGTTGGGATTAATCCTTAACTTTTTCGCCGTTCTATTTAAAGTATATTGCTCTACCGAGAATTTATCTTGCTCTACAGATATTTCGTGTTGTTCTACAGCAGCAAATGCTCGGTGTGCATACATTCAAATAAATATTCAATTTCACGACTGGCGGCATCACAGCAAAATAAAATTCCTGCCGCTTCTGCATTCTGATAAATTTGCAGTAGCGTATTAAAACCGTGCGGGTCAATATATTCGCAATGGCTTAAATTTAAGATTATTTTTTTAACCGTCGTTCTATCAACCTGCGCTAATACCTCACGATAAAAAGCATCAGCATGATGTGAGGTTAACTCTCCCTGCATATAAAAAGTAATCTTATTAGCTTCTTTTTTGGCTTTGTGTTTAAACTCGGGAGGGCTTTGTTGGCCGTTGATTATCGGGTTTTCTAATTGTTCATAATGATCGACGATAGCGTCAACAGTTTTCTCGGCTAATAATTTTAACTTAGTTAAGTCGGTAATATCGGGTCTAGGTTTGCGATCAATAATACACAAGCTACCCAAGGCGATTCCCGGGGTAAGAAAGAGTGGGGCACCAGCATAAAAACGAATTTGTGGATCGCCAGTCACTAATGGATTGTTGACGAAGCGTCGGTCGTCTAATGCATCGGGCACCAATAGGGAATCGGATTCCATAATGGCATAGGTACAAAAAGAAATATCACGTGAAGTTTCGGGAGCATCGAGTCCGTGTTTGGATTTAAACCACAGCCGTTTGGCATCGACCAATGATACTAATGCTATAGGCACGTCGTATGACTCGGCGACAATCGCAGTTATTTCATCAAAATTGACGCTTGCGGCAGTATCTAAAATCTTTAGTGAATTAAGTGCGCTCAGGCGTGATTCTTCGTTGAGCGGAATTGGTATGCCTTCCTTTAATGCAACCATTTAAACAAAACCCCAGTTTTTCCCATCTATAATATCAATCTTACAGTATAGGCAAACATATTATGCACAACTGATTAAATGGACGTAAAGTAATCAAGGTTGCATCTTATTTGCACTTTTGCTGGGTGAAAAGTCATAATTTGTATGAAAGTGTGTATGAATGCTGAAGGCTGAAGGCTGAAGGGAATAACATCATGTTGCGCAACTGTTGGCGGAGTAATACTTATAGATTATTCAGTTTAGCTATGTGTTTTGAAGGCTTAGATGCTGATGCATAGATATCAATGGTTTATTGCAGTTCAAGAACTGCTTTTGTGACAAGGGACTTTAGGCTTAATAATATTGGCGGTTAATTAAAGTGGAAATTAAAAATATAGTTGATGTGCTGGCGAGTAAGCCTGAGGGTTCATTTATTGATATTGCTCAGTTTAATGAGCACAATTTTGGCGTGTGTTCGATTACCGGCATTAGCCCGGTTTGGGAAATGCATCCGGATACCGATGAGTTCTTTTATATTCAGGAAGGCGAGGCCGTGTTTGTATTATTAGAGGCTAGTGGTGAAAAAGAGTATCGGGCATTGGCAGGCTCGGTATTTGTGGTGCCGAAGGGTATATGGCATAAACCTGGCGCGCCCGATGGTATGAAGTTTTTGTATTTTACTCCCGGTGAATCTAGGCACTCCGAAGTGCGCCCGGAGTGTCCGAGCGCGTAAAAATTATCACAGCTTATACGACCATTTTTTGTGCCGAGCGTATTTTCTCTTCATCGTTGCTTGCATTGGATTGCTTATTAACTTTTGGAACGGCCAAACCTCTTTGAACTGCCGGTCGTGACTCAATTGTATTTAGCCAGCGCTGCAAATGTTGCAAGCCCGAAACATCAACACCACTCCATTCATGAATTCTTGCCCAAGTGAAATTGGCGATATCGGCAATCGAATAGTCATCCACCAAATATTCATGTTGCTCGAGTCTGGTATCCAATACTTCAAGTAAGCGTCGGCTTTCTTTTTGGTAGCGATTAATGGCGTAGTCAATTTTTTCATCGGTATAACGATAAAAAACATTAGCTTGTCCCATCATCGGTCCCAGTCCTCCCATTTGAAACATTAACCATTGCATCACCTCCGAGCGTGCATTGATATTGAGGGGTATAAGTTGATTGGTTTTTTCTGCGAGGTAATGCAGTATCGCGCCGGACTCGAACACAGCAAAATCCTTATTGCTATGATCAATAATCACGGGTATTCGGCCATTAGGATTTAAGGCCAAAAAGGCCGGTTCTTTTTGCTCAAGTTGGCCAAGGTCAATATTTCTTGCTTGGTATTCCAGCGCCATTTCTTCTAGCGCGATGGAAGCCTTTTGGCCGTTTGGCGTCGCTGCTGTAAGTAGTTCAATCATAATCTTAGTGCTCCTAATAATGAATTCTTTAAATAAACCATGAGACAAATTGTTTAAGTTAGTTGAGGTGCAAATCCACTTTGGCTTTAATGGCATTTCTGCTTTGCACGCCGGTTAAAGTTTCAATGACTTTACCGTCTTTAAATAGTATTAAGGTTGGCAATGTCCGAATACCGTATTGCGCAATCGCTTCTGGATTGCTATCGGCGTCAATTTTTTTAACGGCAAGTTGTTCGCCGTAATCATCTGCCAGTTGCTCTAACACGGGCGCTATAGCGTGACATGGTCCACACCAGTCGGCCCAAAAGTCTACCAGCACTGGTGTGCTTGAGTTGATAACATCTGCAGAAAATGCTGCGTCGTTGGTTGCTTGAGTTTGGTAGTTGCTCATAATATTTCTCCGTTGGGTTTTAAAAGTTAACTGCTGCCTGTAAGTTGGTTTTGTTTAGTAAGCTTTTGAAAGGGTCAATCCACCCCAGATAAGATTGCGGTCACCGCGACCACGTTTGACTTCCGAGCTATGGGCACGTAATAAATAGCTCACTCGATAACCCTGCCGAAACGAATGGCTATAACCCGCCCACGCTTCAAAAATAGCGTGGTTTAATTCGCTCGCTGAGTAATCGAAGTCGTTATCGCGAAACTGTCCCTGTAAAAAAGCGTTATAGCTGCGCGCTTTAATAGCAGCGCCAAGTAAGAAGTAACGCTCTACCACTAATTGATCATCAACCGATTGGTTCGACTGTTCACCGTAGGCGGTTAACTCAGGGTTATAGGATTGCCAGCGCGAAGCGATTTTGCCCATCCGCAAACTGGCACCCCAACTTACTTCGGTAAGATAACCAAGTGATGCCTGTGTCGAGGTTTTAAGTTCGA
>CAJQQO010000025.1 GCA_905480475.1 uncultured Pseudomonadales bacterium
AAGACATTAGCTTAATGGCCACAGGTTATGAACAATACGAAGGTGATTTTTGGTCACAAGTAGATGACGTTGAAACTGAACACGCGGGCAAAGGCGATGTTATCCATACCTTAAACCGCGGCTATACGCCCGATGCCTACCCAAATATGCTGGTTTTCGATGAGCAAAAATTTGCTGGCTATGTCTGTGGCGTCACCGAGTCCACTGTAGCAATACAACATTTGGATAAGGACAAACTGTCAGAGCAAAATCTATGGGGACTAAAGCCGCGCAATTTCGAACAAGCCATGGCGTTTTACTTAATCCAACGCGATGATATCGATATGATGGTGATGACCGGGCCTGCGGGCTCGGGCAAAACACTAATTGCATTGGCTTACGGCTTACATGCAACAATGGAAGAAAAGCGTTTTGATAAAATTATTGTCGCCCGCTCTACACCGCCTATGGCCGAAGACATTGGTTTCCTACCCGGCACTGAAGAAGAAAAAATGGCGCCCTGGTTAGCGGCGTTTGATGACAACCTCGAAGTGCTGCACGGCACTGACGAGGATTCCAGAGGCACTATTGAATATATTAAGGAGCGCGCCAATATTCAGTTTAAGTCATTAAACTTTATGCGTGGCCGTTCATTTAATAACGCTTATATTATTATCGATGAAGCCCAAGGCTTAACTCAGTTTCAGCTTAAATCCATTATTACCCGCGTGGGCAGCAATTCCAAAATCGTGGTGCTTGGCAACCTGGCACAAATTGATAACAAATATATTTCGCCGCTAACATCCGGCCTGACTTATCTAGTTGAAAAAAGTAAACACTTTGAACATGCTGCAATTATGCATGTTAACGGCGTAGAACGTAGCAGGCTGGCGGCATTTGCCGAAACACATTTGTAATGCTAGCAGCTTAAAGCTAAATCTCTCTTGGCAGATCAAACGTAAAATTGATACAAACACTTTGTATCAATTTCAATAAAAAACGCTACGCATTTTTTTTTATTACTTATATAATCGCTGACCTGAATCACTTGTCAAATAGCTCACTTATTTATTAGCTCGTTTAATACAAATCGAGTAAACACCCACTTATTTTTTTAATTACCACATGGAATTTTAGTAATTACAATTATGCCTATTCAAAATCCGCTCTTGAAAAATCCACCTGTTATCAAAAAGCTCACTAAAACTAAAAGCTTTATCATTAGCGCAATCGCTTTATCACTTATCGCCTGCTCGGACGACTCAGTTAATCATTATTCACCCGGCAGCTTCGATCACGCTCAAAAGCAGTTGCAGCAAGCGCTTGACCACAAACCTAATACCAATAAGGCCAAAGGTATTATTTTATTTATCGGTGATGGTATGAGTATTGCCACCGTTACTGCGAGTCGAATCTATGCTGGTCAACAGCTAGGCCAGCCCGGTGAAGAGTATCAACTTAACTTTGAAAGCTTTCCATACACTGGCTTGGCAAAAACCTATAATACCAATCAGCAAACGCCTGACTCTGCAGGTACGATGACAGCAATGATCACAGGCTCGAAAACCAAGGCCGGACTGATTAGTGTGAATACGCTAGCGACACGCGCTGACCCGGCGAGCTGCAATGGTTTTGAATTAGAGACCTTACTAGAAACTGCCGAAGATAATAACTGGGCGACTGGAATCGTAACCACCACTACTGTTACCCATGCGACACCAGCGGCAGCCTATGCCCATAGCCCAGAAAGAAACTGGGAGTCCGATGGGGCATTACCTGAAAGCACTGAAGAGACCGCTGACTTAGGCTGTAAAGATATTGCCCATCAGCTAATCGATTTTAATTATGGTGATGGTATCGAGGTGGTATTAGGCGGCGGACGTAGTCATTTTTTACCCAAAGAGATTAGCGAAGTAACTGACGCTAGCGAAGCGGCACAAGTAGAAACCTTTGCCGCAGGCAAACGCGATGATGGCCGCAATCTGATTGAAGAATGGCGCAGTAAAAAATCCAAGCGGGTTTACGTTAGTAATAGCGACGAACTCGCCGCAGTAAATATTAAAAAGACCAAACAACTATTTGGCCTATTTTCTCAATCGCATTTGGAATTTGAGGCCGATCGTATTACCAACGCCGATGGGCAACCCTCTTTAACTGCAATGGTAGAAACCGCGATAAGTATGCTGCAAAAAAACAAACGGTTTTTACTGATTGTTGAATCCGGCCGTATTGATCATGCGCATCATGCGGGCAATGCTTATAGAGCGCTAGAGGAAGCCGTTGAGTTTGATAATGCGGTTGCTAAAGCGATGGAGTTAGTCGATAGCGAAAAAACCTTAATGATTGTTACCGCCGATCATAGTCACACAATGACACTGGCCGGTTACCCCACTCGAGGCAATCCAATTCTTGGTTTTGTTAAAGGCAATGACAGCGCTGGAAATCCCGAACAAAAAGCGACGCTGGCAAAAGACAATAACCCTTACACCACTTTGTCTTACGCTAACGGTCCCGGCTACTTTAATCAGCCAATGGATAAAAGCAATCCTTATGCGCGCTATCTTGGCCCGGCTAAATCAGGTCGACATACCACCTTGAGTGACGACCCTGAATCACCGCATTATCATCAGGAGGCTAATATTCCAATGCAAGCAGAAACGCATGCAGGCGATGATGTTGCCGTATTTGCTCAAGGACCTTGGGCGCATTTATTAACCGGCGTGATTGAGCAAAATTATATTTATCACGTAATGAAACATGCAGGCGATCTATAAACGGCATATTTGCTTGAGCGGTTAAGCGCAATTGGATATTGCTTTTAACAAAAGCTATCGGAGCTTGCTTTATAAATACTTTAATCGTGAGTCCACTTAATTTGAAATTCAATCTCTTCCTCAGAATCATTGCGCTCATGCTCAATATTGTATTGCGCTCTTACCGGCACATAGACTCTTTCACCGGCAATTTGAATTTCAAATTTCTCATCGTTTTCTAAGGCATCTGCCAAGCGTCTAAGCTTGGCAACAAACTCAGAGGTGGGATAGTCTTTTTCTATATCGCGTTTTTTTTCATATCAGCTCTCTTAGCTACTTATTCAATGTTAGCAAATTACCCTTACTAGCTTATTGCATTCCGCTTCTTGCAAAAACATTATCCACCCAATAACGCTCAAGCAACTATTACCTATCAAAAATCTACTAACCTTCTAAAATCTACTAACTTCCTAAAATCTACTAACTTCCTAAAATCTAATGACGCTTATTCCGCTAGATCGTTTAATCTAAGTCTGCTCTAATCTCGACAAGCATTGCAACTTTTTCTGAAGCAGGGAAGTTTTTTATAAAAGAATCAATTTGCTTTCTCGCACTGACTACATCTTGTCGATAAAGATATAAAAACACATAATTTTCTTCTACAGCGGAATTAAGCTCTGGACTGTAGTGCTGCTTTAAAAAGCTTAAACTTTTTTCGGCCTTATCCAAATAGTCAGGGCCAATGGATAAATAGAAATACGCGGCAGAAAAATTACACAGAATAGATTTATCATAACCATCCAGACATAAATCAATATTTTTTGCTGCATGCTCGGTGCTACTTCTCACATCCAAATTATGACCTTGACGATATAACTCGGATAATAGATGTAAGCTTTCTTCGCTACCAGTATTTAATTTGCTATAGGCTTCCGCTTCAGCAAGTAGAGATAACCATTGCTGATAAATGAGTTCCCGCTGTTTTTCATCAGAAAATCTGGGCGGATAGCTGCCGATATAGCGATTAAGTGAATTCATTTCAGCTTCAATTGTCTCGTACGCCATCGATGGCGCATCTAGCGTGACAGGAGCCAAGTCAAAAATCTTCTCACTAATGTTTGTACCAATAATATTGGTTTGCTGCGGGGCGCAAGCAACTAACGCCAGCCCGGCGGCGATTATAAAAATAGACTTCATTTCCCTGTACCTTGCTTATTATCATTCTCGCAGTAAACCGTAGAACACTACTGCAAGGATTGTTGCCGTGACATGCTATGTTTTTTTTGCGCATGCTCTTGATGCCAAGCTTACCCGATACCAATTGCAATAGAAAACCCATACTGCCAATAACTCTCCCTTATACCGCAAAGGAATATCAGACGAATAGAGACTAGTCGCTCAAGGCTTGAGCGCTCATAAGGAATAATTCAGGCTAAGAAATGACTAAACCGGATTGGCTAAGCTTTATCTAACTTTTATGCCGTTAGCATAAAAGTTACCGGGCCATCATTGACCAAGGATACTTGCATATCCGCTGCGAACTCACCGTTTTCAACCTTAAGCGAAGAGGCTTTCAATAGCGCAATACAACGCTGGTAATAGTCTTTGGCAATTGCAGGCTCTGCTGCATTGGAAAAGCTGGGGCGCAAACCTTTATCGGTATCGGCCGCCAAGGTGAATTGAGATACCACTAGCAATCCGCCGTTAACGTCTTGCACGTTTAAATTCATTTTATTATTGTTATCGCTAAATACACGGTAGTGTAAAAGCTTGTGGGCGATTTTATCAATACTCGCTAAGGTATCACCCTTTTCGACCGCAAGCAGTACCAGCAAACCTTGGCCAATACTGCCAATCGTTTGCTGATCTACCTCTACACTTGCCGAACTAACACGCTGGATAAGTGCTTTCATAATACTTGCAGCGAATCGCTATCAGCTTAATCTTTTGCCGGGCGCGAGGCGCGTTTACGCTCGTGCTCTAACAATAGTTTCTTCCTTACACGAATAGACTCAGGCGTGACTTCTACCAACTCATCATCTTCGATAAATTCTAACGCTTGCTCTAAGGTGTAACGAATATGTGGTGAAAGCGTGGTGGCTTCATCAGTACCCGATGCGCGAACATTGGTTAACTGCTTTGCCTTGGTCGGGTTAACGGTTAAGTCATTACCGCGACTATGAATACCAACCACTTGGCCTTCGTAAACATCGACGTTGGCTTCGATCATCAAACGCCCACGGCCTTGTAAATTAAATAAGGCGTACGCTAAGGTCTTGCCTTTGACATTACTAATCAGCACGCCGTTATTACGCGACTGCACTTCACCCACTTTTACCTGACCGTAGTGGTCAAAAATAGACGTTAAGATACCGCTGCCCGATGTCATCGTTAAAAACTCGGAACGAAAACCAATTAAGCCACGCGCAGGAATTAAATAATCCAATCGAACCCGGCCTTTACCATCGGGAACCATATCTTTTAAATCGCCCTTACGTAATCCCATCGCTTCCATTAGCGATCCTTGATGTTGCTCTTCACAATCAACAACCACCGATTCGTATGGCTCTTCTATAACACCATCAACAACACGCTGAACTACTTCGGGACGACCAACACTTAATTCAAAACCTTCGCGACGCATGGTTTCGATAAGTACTGACAAATGCAATTCGCCACGACCAGAGACAACAAATTTATCGGCCGAGTCCCCTTGCTCTACACGCAAGGCAACGTTATGGAGTAACTCTCTATCCAATCGCTCTCTAATATTACGACTGGTTACATACTTCCCTTCCAAACCAGCAAAGGGCGAGTCATTCACCTGAAAGGTCATCGATACCGTAGGTTCATCCACCGTTAGCAGCGGCAAGGCCTCTACTGCATCCGGCGAACATAAGGTGTCTGAAATATTTAAACCGTCGATACCAGTTACACAAATAATATCGCCCGCGTTTGCCTCATCTATTGGCACACGTTCTACACCCAGATTACCTAGAATCTCTAACACTCTGCCGTTGCGAGTTTTATTTTCAGCATCGACAACAACAACTGGGGTATTGCGCTTTATTCGGCCACGGGTAACACGGCCAACACCGATAACACCAACATAGCTAGAATAATCTAGCGCACTGATTTGCATTTGGAACGGGCCGTCGGCATCCACCTCAGGTGCTTTTACATGATCGACAATCAGCTGTAGTAGCGGCGACATATCATCGCTTAAGTCATCTTGATCCATACCGGCAATGCCGTTAAGGGCCGATGCGTAAATAACCGGAAAATCCAGCTGTTCATCATTAGCGCCTAAGCGATCAAACAAATCAAATACTTGATCCATAACCCAATCGGCACGTGCGCCAGGGCGATCGATCTTATTGATAACCACAATCGGGTTTAAACCGCGGGCAAACGCTTTTTGGGTAACAAAACGCGTTTGTGGCATAGGGCCGTCAACCGCATCAACCAGTAGCAGCACCGAGTCGACCATCGAAAGTACGCGCTCAACCTCGCCACCGAAGTCGGCGTGTCCTGGGGTATCAACGATATTGATATGATGACCTTCCCAGTTAATGGCCGTGTTCTTGGCCAGAATGGTTATGCCACGCTCCTTTTCCTGATCATTGGAGTCCATAATGCGCTCGGTGCCCTGATCGCGACGATCCAAAGTACCGGATTGCTCGAGCAGCTTGTCGACTAAAGTCGTCTTGCCATGGTCAACGTGGGCAATAATCGCGATATTGCGCAACTGTTGGGTTTGAGACTGGTCGGACACAGACGGTACTCCATTGAAAAAGGATGCCAAAAAGGCAGAAATTTAAGCAGCGCGCGATTATACACAAGCCGTTAGGACAATAAAGGCAATAAAGCGGCCTACAAGGCATTATTGCCGGTAGTTTAGCCGCTTGGAAATCGCTAAAATTTCGCGCTTCAAACGGTTAATGCCTTCAATATCAATTACAAACAACTAAAGAGAGCCTATGTCTAACACCCAGAGCCAAGCTTATCCTGTCTGGAGTAATCGTCTAACTTATATTCTTGCGACTACAGGCGCTGCAGTTGGGCTGGGAAATATCTGGAAATTCCCCTATATTGCTGGCGAAAATGGTGGCGGTGCCTTTGTGTTGATGTACCTGTTATGTATTTTACTGCTGGGTATTCCGATAATGATCGCCGAAGTCATGCTAGGCCGCAAAGGACGGGCTAACCCTATTCACGCCGTACTTGCCCAAGCGCGAGCCGCAGGCCTGAGCAAAGGCTGGTCCTTTATCGGCATTATGGGTGTGGCCGCTGGGATAATGATCTTAATGTTTTACAGCGTTGTCGCTGGCTGGTCATTGGAGTATGTCGTTCAAAGCGCCAGCTCCAGTTATATGGACAAAACACCTGCCGATGTCGCAGCAGGCTTTGGTGAGCTGGCCAAAGATGGTAGTCGTCAGTTAATTTGGCACAGTGTATTTTTAATGGCAACAGCAGCCATTGTCGGCTTGGGGGTAACACGCGGCATTGGTAATGCGGTTAATATTTTAATGCCGGTCTTGTTTCTGCTTTTATTATCACTACTTGTTTACTCTTATCAAAACGGCAACTTTTCTGAAGCGCTAAACTTTATGTTCTCGGCAGACTTTAGCAAACTCACTGGCGATTCAGTATTGGTTGCAATGGGCCACGCGTTTTTCACCTTAAGCTTGGGTATGGGTACAGTAATGGTTTACGGTTCGTATATGCCAGAGAATCAATCGATTCCCGGCGCCGTAGTAACCGTAGCGTTTTTAGATACCTTAATTGCATTGATAGCCGGTATGACTATCTTTCCATTAGTTTTTGCCAGCGGATTAGAACCCGGCTCTGGCCCAGGCTTATTATTTGAAACCTTGCCGATAGCGTTTTCAAAAATGTGGGGCGGTGCTTTTTTTGGTGCGGGATTCTTTTTATTGATATCGATTGCGGCACTAAGCTCGTCGATATCATTGATTGAACCCGGAATTTCTTGGTTAGAAAAGCTCGGCATTAAACGAATGGCTGCAACGATAGGCTTAACTGTATTGTGTTGGATAGGCGGCGCCGCCAGCATTTATTCTGCTGAAGTCTTTGATACGCTGGATCACTTAACCTCTAATATTATGCTACCTCTGGGCGGTTTATTAATCGCTATATTTGTAGGCTGGCGCTTAGGTTACACCCGCGTGCGTAAAGAAGTGAGTGGCGGCAGCAATATGCTCTTTAATCTTTGGTTTATCGTTTTACGCTTTGTAGCACCTATTGGCGTAATGCTAGTGTTTTATGAAAGCATCAAAAACATACTAGCCAGTTACGGTATTATTTGATTTTTGTTTGTTGAGTGACTTTTTATCAAGCCTTATATAAGCCCTTGCAAAAGCGCTTGTGCAATAGCGTAATATTTTAACTGTCGCTTAGCTGGCGACAAGTCTCTAGCCAGCTAAGCAAAGCGCGTGACTGAAATTTTTTCTTATGGGTAACAAAATAAAACTGCCTGCCCATATCTCTATGCTTTACATCCAAGGGCACTAAACTGCCACGTTTAAACGCATCCGCTAGCGTAATTCTTGATAAACAACCCAAACCCAAACCAGCCTCTACTGCGCGTTTAATTGCTTCGGTATGTTCAAACTCTAAATGGATATCCAAATCATTTAACAAGCCATGCATAGCGCGATCAAATGTTTGTCTTGTACCTGATCCTTGTTCGCGCAGAATCCACGGCACACTTTTAAGTTGCTTATCATCAAGCGAAGCTAAACTCGCAAAAGGATGATTAGGGGAGCAAAAGACTTGTAGCTCATCATCTTGCCAAGGCTCCACCAGCAAATCAGGATGTGAGTACTCGCCTTCAATTAAGCCGATATCCATATCAAACTGCAAAACCTCTGAGGCA
The DNA here is from genome assembly GCA_905480475.1 of uncultured Pseudomonadales bacterium. GTDB lineage: Bacteria > Pseudomonadota > Gammaproteobacteria > Pseudomonadales > UBA7434 > UBA7434. Next base: position 8,629 of record CAJQQO010000025.1, read on the forward strand.
ATATGCTCGGTGTTAGCAACATGCATACGTAAATCCACATCCGGAAATTCCTGCTTAAAACGAGCGATAATAGGAATGGCTATATAGTTGCCAATAGTCAGTGTTGCGCCCACTTTTAACTTACCGGCAATACCGCGCTGCTCTAATACCGCCTCGACTTCATTTGCCTCATCCATTAGGGATTCGGCTAACGGCCTAAGCGCATAACCTTGGGCGTTTAATTGCAAACGTTTACCCACCCTATCAAATAGCTGGGCGTTATAGCGCGATTCCAAATCGCTTAAAGCCCCGCTCGCCGCCGACTGTGACATCGCCAAACTCTCAGCCGCGCGGCTAATATTTTGATGATGCGCCGTGGCTAAAAATACCTGTAATTGTCTTAGCGTAAATCTCATTCAATTCTCTAATTGGGTTTTCTGATAAACCCCTTCGATTATTCAGGCCTTGGATTGGCAGCATGACATGCCTAACAATCAAGACCATGCGGATTCAAAGAACATACTCTTCAATCATATTAATCGGAAATACCAATATATTATATCTTTATATCCCGTTATACCTATTGATAAAACCCTCGTAATATAACTCTTATAGGGGCTGATTTAGCCCGATGCTTAAGAGGAAAGCACTATGTCCAAGCTAATGACTGAAACCGTAACCAACGTCCATCACTGGAACGATACCTTATTCAGCTTTAAAACCACCCGTGATGCAGGCTTTCGCTTTAAGAACGGGCACTTTGTTATGGTCGGGCTGCCTGATGAAGGTAAGCCTCTGATGAGGGCTTACAGCATAGCGAGCGCTAACTATGAAGATGAGCTTGAATTCTTCAGCATAAAAGTCCCCGATGGGCCGCTGACCTCAAAACTGCAACACCTTAAAGTCGGTGACGAAGTCTTTGTTAGTAAAAAGCCGACCGGTACATTAATCACCGACCAAATGCTGCCCGGCAAAAACTTATATCTGCTGGGGACAGGCACGGGGCTTGCGCCCTTTATGAGTATTATCAAAGACTATGAAATCTACGAGCAGTTTGATCGGGTGATTCTGGTCCATGGGGTCCGCAATATCTCGGAGCTGGCGTATAGCGGCTATATAGAGAAAGAACTTCCAGAGCATGAGTACTTTGGTGAGCTGGTGCGCGACAAGCTGCTTTACTATCCCACGGTAACTCGTGAGCCGTATCGCAATAATGGTCGTATCACCGACCTGATGACATCGGGAAAATTGTTTTTGGACTTGGGTTTACCCCTACCCAATTTGGACGATGATCGCTTTATGCTCTGCGGTAGCCCATCGATGCTTAAGGATATGACCGCCATTTTGGATACGCGCGGCTTTAAGGAAGTCCGTAATGGTAAGCAAGGCCACTATGTTATCGAGCGCGCATTTGTAGAAAGCTAAGCTTTTACCCCACAAGTCCTTCCTTCCCAATTGAAAGTTAAGGCCACTCGGGCTTGGCCTTAACTTTCAAATAAACGAACGCTAATCTCAAACGGCAAAGATTGTTGTATGCTTTGCGTGTCTAGCCATATTGGCATCCAAGCTATTTTGACAAGCAATCCATTCAGGCAATAACAACTGTGATACGGGTATAACACCATGGCATATAACCTAGAAGAAATATCAGCCAAACTAGAAATTCAGGACATGCTTTACCGCTATGCCCAGCTTATCGATGGCAAAGAGTTTGATAAGTTAGATGAAGTGTTTACCCCGGACGCGCATATTGATTACAGTGCAATGGGTGGCTCAAAAGGTAACTATGAAGAGACCGTCAAATTTTTAAAAGAATCACTGACCAAGATGTTTCCGAATAGCCAACATCTTAACGCCAATATGCAAATCGAATTAGGGTCTAGCGAAAATATCACTGAAGCCAGCGGACGTATCATGTGTTACAACCCAATGGAAATGTTAGTGGATGGCGGACCAAAAACCACCATGATGATGTGTGGTCTTTGGTACTTAGACGACTACGTCAAAGTTGATGGCGCTTGGAAAATGAAACAACGCGTCGAAGAGAAGAGTTGGTTTTTTAATATGTAAGCAAAGCCGTTAAATGCTTTGCTTACTTTGCGCGACCATTTCAGGAACATGATAAGCGCCAGTCCAATACTGGCCATTTTCATAGGTAGCTAAACGCTCCTGCATCACGGCGATATTCCATCCCAGTTTTTTCGCTTTTTTATTCGCCTTAGTCTGCCATTTAATCGCTTTTTTGAACTCACTTAATTGTGCGTAAGCCGCCGCTTTGGTTTCAAATATTCGAACATCGTCATAATAATATTTTGGTTTTACAGCCAGCAACTCAAGCGCCTCATTGCCATCTCTTAACTGCATTGAAGGATTAGCTACCAACTCCCACGCCAAAAATAGTTTAGGTGGATAGGATGTGGAGTTCGCCGCCTTACGCAACCAAAGCATGGCTCGCTCGGTATCGGATACGCCGTCATTGATTGTACTCATTGCAATTTCTTCTTGCGCATAGGGATGACCTGCAAGCGCAGCAGCTCTTAGCCACTTTAATCCGGTTTCTCGATCCGCCTCACAACCTTTTCCGGCAAGCATATTCTTACCTAACTCATATTGCGCTAATGGATGGCCACTTTTCGCTGAACGTATATACCATTCATTGCTTCGTCGGTACTCAACATCCATATCTTCGATATCCAACTTTAATACTCGCGCGGCATCCAGGGTCTGCGCATAGGCATACTGCGACTTAACATCACCCTCTTCCGCTTTTTTGAGTCTTTCTTTAGCTGCCTTTTCAAACTTCTTTGTATTTACATCTGCATCTTCGATACCGGCAAAATTGAATCGAAATAGCGCACCCGACCTTGGAACCAAGTAACCCTGTTCAATTTGAGTTTCCCAGCGACTAGAGATCAGTGATTTGGCTGAAGCTTTAAAAAAATCGGTGTCAGTCGCCGTACGCATACTTAAATCGCGCGCATAACCTTGCGAAGAAATATTAAATAGTAAATCGACATAAGCTAGCTGACCGACTCTTTCCTGTTTTGGTGGATATTCTGGCTGAGTGATATCAAGCAGTTTTCTTGCTTGTGTACATTCCTCATCACTTAACGGCTTAGGAGCCAAAGAAATTGCAAGCGCAGCATTACCATATTTTTTTATATACTGCTCAGATAGCGACGCAGCCGCATTCTGCTCTTTTTCACTAAGTTTTTTATAAATAAGATTTTTCAATCGAAGAAATTTTTCATCGCCCTCTTCTGACGATACATGCATCCAGGCGTAAGCCTCTATCCCATCTTTTTCAACATGCTCGCCACGAAAATACATCACACCCAAATTAAATTGGGATGACTTATCACCAACATAGGCAAGATTTTTAAAGGCGTAAAAAGCTTCTGGGTAGTTCTTTTTTTCATAAAGCTTTAGGGCATTATTAAAAGTAGCAGTAGCAGAGGAACAAAAGAACAGTATTGAGGATAGAACTAAAAATGTACGAAGCAATACATAAACAGGCTGTTTTTTATTTTCCATTAATAACATACGGGTTACACCTTTTTCCTTAAAACCATTTAATTATTTCTAGCTACTTAAAGATTGTAACTTCTGCTTGGCATTCTAACTTTAGAATAGTGTCTATAACAATCCTATATCACTTAAAAGCGATGAAAGCGATGCAGTGAATTGCAATAGGACAATAAATATTGAAATGCTTATTACATTTTTTAAGCCTGCATAGAAAAAATATAATCGTCGAGACCATTTTTAACGTTCAAAAATTGATAGCAATGGCGGATGCTAACGACTTATTGCAAAGAAATTAGCTCAGTTTTAAATTCAGGCAAACTTTGCCCTGCCATGCGCGCAAACCGAAAAGACATTAATCCTGCACTATGACCTTGGGTATAAATCCAATTGGGATGATCCAGATCTTGCTCGGATAAATATAATACAACGCTACCATCAGGCTCTTTGCTGGACATATAATTATTGCTACTGACTTGCATACCATCAGGCATCAAATGCCAATCAAAACTTTCCATCCACATATTCATCGGCACAAAACTCCAATACGGAACATTGGGGGGAGTAAAACTTATTCTTAAGGCTTGGTTTGATTTTAATTCCCAAGCGCCCTGTATATATTTAATGCCCGCCGGTGTTAATAGGTCACCATCATCTTTTAACGCGACCAACTGATTAACCCCCGAGGCCGCACGCGTATCGTTAACCCAGTCATGCCAATAGCGCACAGTTTCTTCTACCATTGCCGCCGTGCCTAACAATCCTTTGACTAACTGCTTTTCAGTCAGTGGCTGATAGTCAGCAACATCATCAATGCGCTCAATAGTCAGCGGTAATAAATCATGCAACTGCGGGCCAGCAAAATAGCGCCGCACTAAAACATTTTTTACATCATCTTCCAGCGCTAACCAGTTATCGCCTTCAGGCTCTTTGCTTAGAATAATTTCAAAGCGACCCTGATCATCAGTAACCAAATCACTTTCATCGATATGACTGACCAAACGGCGGCTTGACGAACCATCAAAACTTAAATTGCCACCATATACACTGGCTTCTATCAAAAGAGTATTGAGCTGGGTAGTAGCTTGCTCATCGGTATAAAGCTGGCCGCTGATTCGATAGCGATATTCACCAGCAATATTGGCAGCGTGATAGAGTTGGTCTGGCGCATCACCAGCAAATTTGCGCTGAGCGGATTGCAAGCGATAAAACTGCGGCGCAGCTGGATTAGCCGTCTCCAATATCCGATCAAAACCTAGCGCCATCATACGAGTAATCAAACGATAGCCTTCGCGCTTATCTAAGTCACTAAGATTTTCACTGTAACTCTCAACTAAATCACCAGAGCGATAAAGCGATTGAACAAAGTGCGAATACCACGCAGATTCATCCTGTGCTGCCAGCAAAGCAAGATTCTGCGCACTATGGGCTTTTTGATTATTTTGATAAAACATACCGGCAAAAAAACCGGCTGCCAACATCACGACTAAAACCAACAATCTTGCTACAGTTGACATCTTTTATCTCGCTATGGTTTTTCAGCTTATATTGGAAGAATGCTCGACACACTTATTGCATAGCAATAGCGATTCGTTTAAATCGCCCGCCTTCAATTTCATACGTCCCTTGTAGCTTCAATTCAAAACTTTCACCAATTGCTAAACTCTGCCCCATAAAATCATCAACCGGTTTTTTAGCGGTAAAACAATCGGTAATTTTAACTTGTGCTGTTATTTTTCCAGTACCATCATCACTAATAATATCGATCGATGTCGGCGTCATTTGATCGTGAAACAAATCAATCAAATATTGATAGGTACCAATAATCGCGTCAGCACCGTTTTGCTCGCCTTGAGCAGAAGTAAGCACCACATCCTCATGATAGAACTTACGCAGTGCAGCTGAATCCTCACTGTTATAGGTTTTATAGTAGGCTTGCATTAATTCAACACTCATCACTACCCCTCCAAAAATTGGTTTCTTAATTGCTGAATTTCAGCATCGCTAATACTTAAGCCTTCACGAAAATAATTATCAATCGAACCGTATTCTTTTTTCATCTGATCAATAGCGGCGACAATAAAGCTACGCTCCACACCTAATAGCGGACGAATCTTTTCTGGATCAGTTTGAAAAAACGAACCCAGACGAATCATCCAAATATATTTATTGATTTTATCTTCGGTGTACTCATTGGTAAGTAAAAAATCATTGATAACCGTTTCTTCCGGCACTCCTAAGGCTAACAATGTAATTGCCGCGCCAAAGCCCGCCCGATCTTTACCACCAGTACAATGCGCAACGCTGGGCAGGTTATTTTCATCCAATAAACTTTTTAGATGCGGACCATAAATTTCCTGCTGACTGCTAACAAAAGCACGGTTGGCATTTTCCATTAATTCAACGGCATTTAAATCGTCAATATCACCTGAGGAAATCTTAGCGAACAATTCTTTAACCGCTGTACCTTCAACATCAATTTCCCGTTCTACATAGTTAATACCTTCAGGAATCCGATCAGGATCTTCCTCTTTTTCAAACGGCGTTCTAAAGTCAACAATTTGTTTAACCCCTAGCCGCTGAATAAATGCTAAATCCTGATCGCTTAAATCAGCTAATGAGTCCGAGCGGTATAACACGCCCCACTTAACCGTTTTACCATCGCTAGTTTTGTAGCCGCCTAGATCGCGAAAATTATCGGCACCATCCATTGCTAACTTACGATATTCAGAACGGGTTTCTGCGGCAATATCTATCGGTAAAACGCGTTGCGACGCATCACCCGCAGATCCACCGCAGCCCAGTAATATTAAACACAGAAGAACGGAAACAACTAACTTACTCATATCAAACAACCTTTATATTTTATTTTTAAGCAATAATATTTTTCGCTCGAAACGCAGCGATTTCATTTTCCAAACCCAGCTCTTTAAGAATCTCATCACTGTGTTGACCGATAGATGGAGAGCCATGACCTACACCAGCCGGTGTGCCTTCAAACTCTGCTGCCATTCGCGGCTCACGTATTTTGCCAGCGACCTGATGCTCACTGGTAACAAAGGTTCCGTTAGCAATAATTTGCGGATGATCGGGCAAATCTTTTATATCCATGGCTTTTGCACAAGGGACATCATGAGCCACCATCGCTGCAACGGCTTCATCAACATCAACCGTAGCGGCATTGGCATAAACTTTTTGCACCATCGCTCTAACCGCATCGATATTCATCGCTCTATCCATTACCGTAGCTACTTTTGGCTCAGATCTGGAATCAACGTTAAAGGCCGCACATAAACCGTGAAACTCATCATCCGATACCGGCGCCGACTGCCCATAACCGTTTGCAAATTTCATAAGCGGCACACCCTTGGCAACCTGCGCACCTAACTGAGCACCTTCCTCCATAAATGTCGCGGTATCGGACACATCCATCCATAAAAAATGCACCAAACTATCCACCATATTCATACGAATATGTTGGCCACCACGCCCCATAGCTCTCGCATATAAAGCTGAGCTAATTGCCATGGATATATTCATTGACGCCATCTTATCGGCAATAGCTTGATAGCATTGCGTAGGCTCGCCGGTTTCAATATTGGCTTGGTTGTAGGCGACGCCAGAAAAAGCTTGAATCACGTTATCGTAAGCGCGGCGATTAGCATCGGGGCCGGTATGGCCAAAGCCGTATAGCGATACATAAATAATATTAGGGTTTATGGCTTTGATATCGTCGTAGCTAATTCCTAAGCGCTCGACAACGCCGACACGAAAGTTATGCACAAGCACATCGGTATCTGCTGCCAGCTTTTTAAAGATCTCCAAACCTTCGCTTTGTTTAAGATCAACCGCCAAACCCCGCTTGCCGCGATTAGCCATTTGAAACATTGCGGTTACACCGTTGCGGCTGGAGCCGACATAACGCATCACATCACCGATGCCCGGCGATTCAACCTTAACAACATCGGCACCTTGATCGGCCATCATGCCGCTGGCAAACGGCGCAGCAATTGCCGTCGCCAAATCCAAAACCTTAACTCCCTGCAGCGGACCCTGACTTGTATCCATGATAATTTCTCTATTAAATTTATAAGATATCGAGCACTAACTGAGCAAAAAGCAACCAGCATCAAAAAGCCTTAGCTATCTATTAAGCTTGATAGGCATAGCAAAGCAGCACGAGCTCAAGATCAACGCGTATAGAGAACCTTAACCGAAATAAGAGCAAAGAAAACTTAAGGACTGTTTAGGCCAAAAATCCATCGCTTTAATGCTGATCTAGCAAGTTATTAAGTCATCGCGAAATACACGCTAAAGTAATAGGCCTTTACGCCGCTAACCCGTTAACGGTTCTAAGAAAGTTCGCCAGAACCCTTAATCAATACTTTAAAGATAATATTAATCGCCGCCTAAATACGCCCATTAATATCCGCGAGGATAGCCATGACCAGCCCAGTGATTCCGCCAGCCAGTACTTTAAGCACGACCTTGCAAACGCAAACCAGCCGTCAGCAAGAGTCACAAAGCTTTAGCACACGGCGCGAGGCCAATAATGGCACAGTGAGTCTATCTTCAAGCCAAACCACTACTAGCAGCTCGACGCTAACAAGAATATCCAGCGGCGATGCACCGCGCCCGGTAAACTCGGCAAGCGCCACTCAATCCATTAACGATGCACCGCCTAACAATGAAGTCAGCAATAATATTTTGCAATTTGTTGCCCAGCGCTTGGCACAGCTACAACAGCAAGGCGCTAGCCCAGAGGAACTGCGTGAACAGTTAGATAAAGCCAAGATAGGTTTTTTGCGCGGAGTCGCTCAAGCAGAAGAAATTTTAGCCGGCAAGCAATTGCTGGACGATGACCAACAGCAACGAATCGATAATATTGTCAGTCGTTTTAATGAAGGCGTAGCGCGGATTAGCAATAATCTTGGTCTATCAACGGCCGATGACTTTGAAGATAAAGTGGAATCCGTTACACAATCGCAAATAGTCGATAGTGATAATAAAAACGCCGCGACCACACCCGGCACGACTGTCAGCTTAAATAGTCAAAGTACCTATACACAAAACACAAGATCAAAAGTATCCACAAGTAATATCGTCGAATCAGAAAAAAGCACCTTAACGGATAACAGTCCAGCGCAACTCATTAGCCGCTTTCAAGAAACCCGTAATACTTTTTTACGCCAAGATAGTATTGATTTGCAACTACGCACTCAAGACGGCGATATTGTTAATATCACTTTCTTTGCTAGCCAAGCTGGTGCCAACGGTTCTCGCTCAAGAAGTATTACGCTGGGCGAATCCAATTCACAAATCGATATCACACGTCAGTTCTCCAGTTATTTTGGTGAAACCGAACTTCAGCTAAGCGTGATTGGTGAAATAGATGACGAAGAATTTGCCGCACTCGAATCGCTACTAGGCCAAGCCAATGAAATTGCCAATGCGTTTTTTAACGGTGACGATGTTAGCGCCTTTAACCAAGCATTAACGCTGGATATCGATAGTGAAGAAATTGCCAACTTCTCACTCGACTTACAATCGCGAGAGTTACAACAATCCACCCAACGCTATAGAGAAATTGCCGGACTTACTCAAGAGAACAAACAGAACCTCGCGCAGAACAGCGAACGAGACGACAATAGCAATAGCAGAAAAGCTTCTAGCCTAGGCTCCCTACTTCAACAGATTCGGGATATTGCGATTCAAAATGCCGACCGACGATTTGAAGAAAGCTTTGTCGAACAATTATTATCAATTAACTTTGCCGCAGCTAGTGTAGCGCTTGCACAAGAAGAAGAGCAAAGCGATAACGTCGCTAACGCGATAGATGCTGCAACGCTAGAAACTACAACCGTAGCTTTAGATACGAACTTAAATAACAACTCAGATAAAACTGAAGCAATTATTTAGAGAAATCAACAATCCCGGAATCGGTGACTGGAATCTTACCAATAATCGGCAAGCCAGTATCCAATTTCGCATTAATCCTATAATTCACTTCGCCTTTTGGCTTAGATAAAAGCGACGATAACAAACGCATACCCTCTAACAAACTTACCGACGCTTCAAGATTAACAACCGAGTCGCCGTAGGCTGCAATACTTGGAATATCATTCGCCACGCCACTAATCACTTTAAATCCTTCTAGCTCAACTGCATATGAAAGACCAACAAGATTTAAAGCATTAGCATTTGGATTGCTTACCCGCAAACCCATTGCAAAGCGCTGCTCCAAACCGCTGGCCGGTAGCGGCGTAAGACTTACTAGCTTTACCGAAGGCGTTTCAATACTCCTTGGAAAATTGGCGCAGCTGGTTAATAAAGCGAATAATAAAATAAGAAACACAGACCGCGAATATGTGACGCGCTGCTTTATCATATTCTGCCGCACAGCTTTTGATTTCATTGACATTATTTTCTTCAATAATTTTAGCGTTTTTTATTTAACTGATTTTATAAACCGAAGTCTGCTTTCAATAAGCAGGCAATCTAAACAACTTCGGCTAAATCACCTTTACTCTCTAACCATTTTTTTCTATCGGGCGCGCGTTTTTTAGCGAGCAACATATCCAATAATTTTTCGGTACCATCAGTTGAAATCGAAGTCAGCTGCACTAAACGCCGCGTATCAGGATCCATTGTCGTTTCACGCAACTGCAAAGGATTCATTTCACCTAGCCCTTTAAAGCGCTGCACATTCACTTTGCCGCGTTTTTTCTCAGCTTTGATACGATCTAAAACCCCTTGCTTTTCAGCCTCATCTAGCGCGTAATAAACATCATCACCGACATCAATTCGGTACAGCGGCGGCATCGCAACATACACATGACCCGCAGCAACCAGCGGCTTAAAGTGTCGGACAAACAAAGCACAGATCAATGTGGCAATATGCAAACCATCAGAGTCGGCATCGGCAAGAATACAAATCTTGTGATAACGCAGTCCCGACAAATCGTCAGAGGCCGGATCAATACCGACAGCCACGGCAATATTATGAATTTCGTCAGAGGCAAGAATTTCTTGCGAGTCCACTTCCCAAGCATTTAATATTTTGCCGCGCAAAGGCAAGATGGCTTGAAAGCTTCGATCACGCGCTTGCTTAGCCGAACCACCCGCCGAATCACCATCAACTAAAAATAATTCACCAAGAGAAGGATCATCACAGGAACAGTCGGCCAACTTACCGGGTAATGCCGGCCCTTGTACGATACGTTTGCGGGCAACTTTTTTCGCTTTACGTGAACGCATTTGCGCACTGTTAATCGCAAGCTCGGCAATCTTATCGCCTTCTTCGGTATGCTGGTTTAACCATAAACCCAAGGCATCTTTTGCCACACCAGAAATAAATGCCGCGCATTCGCGCGATGACAAACGCTCTTTGGTTTGACCAGAAAATTGTGGGTCGGCTAACTTGGCTGACAACACATAACTACAGCGCTCCCAAACATCGTCGGCTGTTAGCTTTAAACCTTTGGGTAATAAATTTCGGTATTCACAGTATTCGCGAATCGCTTCTAACAAACCGGTTCGCAAACCGTTAACGTGAGTTCCTCCCTGCGCGGTTGGAATCAAATTAACATAGCTCTCGGCAGTAATCTCGCCACCTTCGGGCATCCATTGCAGCGCCCAGTCGGCCGCTTCGGTCTCGGCGGCAAAGCTTCCCATAAAAGGTAACTCGGGAACCACTTCCCAACCGCGCGTAGCATCGAGAATATAATCTTTTAAACCGTCTTCATAAAACCATTCGTCTTTGTCGCCACTTTGCTCATCGAGAAAAGTAATGCGCAAGCCCGGACATAATACCGCCTTGGCACGCAACACATGTTGCAAACGTCGCACCGAAAATTTAACTGAATCAAAATATTGCTTGTCTGGCCAGAATCTTACCGAAGTCCCCGTATTGCGTTGACCCACAGTACCTGTTTCTTTGAGTTTACTTTTACGCTTACCATCGGCAAAACTAATATTAAATAATTTGCCATCACGCTTGATATCGACTTCAAGCAAGGTTGATAAGGCATTAACCACCGAGACACCCACGCCGTGCAAGCCACCCGAGAATTGATAATTTTTATTGGAGAATTTACCACCGGCATGCAACTTGGTAAGAATAAGTTCAACACCAGAAATTTTATGTTGCGGATGTATGTCTACCGGCATACCGCGGCCATTATCTTGCGCCGAAAGCGAACCGTCTTTATGTAACACCACATCGATTTTATCAGCGAAGCCGGCTAAGGCCTCATCGACCGAGTTATCAATAATTTCTTGCGCTAAATGATTGGGCCGTTGCGTATCGGTATACATACCCGGACGCTTACGAACCGGCTCAAGTCCGGTTAAAACCTCAATGGAGTCGGCGTTATAATCTGACATAGTGTGTACTAATCCGAAATAGCTATAGTGGTTTTACTGTAGTTAATGCAGTTGATGTAATGGCTGCGATACTGTTTTTTTTGTTTTAACTGCTTTGTCTGCTGTTAATCAAAGCTCAAGAAAATCAGCAATGGCTGGCAACCAGCGCTCGAAATTTTTAAAACTGTGGTCGCCGCCGTATTCAATAATACTTTTGCAAGCGTAAAAGTAATCGCTTGCTTCAGCAAAATCTAATGTTTCATCATCGGTTTGTAAAAGCAAAAATCGCTTTTGTGGCGCGGCCGGTTGGGCTATCGCCAGATCTCGCAACTCTATCATATGTTGCGGCGTCAACGTGTATGTTTCACCGGTATAATCATTTATTTGCGGGCCAAGATAATCTTGCAGCAAACGATCTGGGTAGACTGCCGGGTTAACCAGTACCGCCTTGCAAGCGTATCGCTCAACCAGATAATTGGCGTAATAACCGCCCAAGGAACTGCCAATAATTGCGACTTCAGCCTGATGGTCTTGCAAGGCCTTATCAATTTCAGCGCGAATCAAATCGATCGCTTGGGCAGGAGAGAAAGTGAGCTGCGGCACTAGACATTGGACATGCTGGTGATGCCGAGAGATAAATTCCAGCGTTTGCTGAGCTTTAAAGGAATTGGGTGAGCTATTGTAACCGTGCAAATATAGCAGCGTTTTCACAATTTCAGTATCGCCGTGCTAGTGAGAAAAAGCGCTGATTTAGTAGCCGCTAGATTCAAAATCAACTTGCAGGTCAATACCCGTAATGCGCGACACATCAGTCTCAACGCGACCATCGCGATGTAAATCCAGCCAGCGATATCCTGGCGAACACTGATCGAGTTGAAAATCCGAGCTATTCGGTGCGAATTGAATACAGGTTGAGGGTGCAGAAAAAAGTTCGACATTAGGCAGGCGAGCATCACGGGTATGAAACGCCTGATGGACATGGCCCCACATTACCGCACGCAAACGCGGCTCTTTGGCGAGCATGGCAATAAAATCATCACTGTCGGTAATTTGCTGCTCGTCCAACCATTCACAGCCAATCGAAACCGGTTGATGATGCACGCAGACCATTACATGCTCGGCAGTGGTATTGGCTTGTAAAATCTGCTCGGCGAGCGCTAATTCCTTAGCACCTAATGTTCCGCCTACTTTGCCGGGCAGCGTTGAATCCAACATCACAATTAACCAATTCGCCAAGTGAATCGTCCGCGGCAGGCGCTGCTCGCCAACCGATTCAACCATTAATTCACGCGAATCATGATTGCCCGCTAACCATGCGCTGGGCATAGGAAGGTCTTGCAATTTATTGGCCAAACGCTGATAAGCTGCGCTGGTACCGTGATTGGAAAGATCGCCGGTAGCTAATAATAAACTAGCACTTTGCTGCTCGGCTTTTAACAATGCGAGCACATGATCAAGACTTTCATCGGTATCCATACCTACCAAACGCTCACCCACATCACGGCCAAGATGGCAGTCAGTGATCTGCACAATACGCACAGCCGCTTGATCATCGCTAACCTTAATCGTTAGAGATAGATCACCGGCAAGCGCTGATTGCTTGGTGGATATATTGGTCACTTCTGCCGTCATATTGGCATCCTAAACTAAATGTCTGCAGCCAAATTGGCTGCCGAAAAATCCGTCGCTGCACGAAGCGGCTCTATATACTCCGGGATATGGGGTACAGAGGTCGAATATGCAAGCGTATTGCTTAAGCCGTGCTTAAGACATAAACCCAACCACTCGCTTAAAAATCGGTTTTGCTGGGCTTTTTCATCCGGCTGGAACATGGATTCATTGGGGTATTCATAACTAGCAAGACGATTGGGCTTTTTATTACAAGCAATCACCTCTGCCATATTCACATCGTGATAAAGCCGCACTGACATATTGACACAACCCGGCTCACCATTGAGATCACCGAAACTATCAACTCTTACCTGAATATTAACCGTGGTAGTAAAACGACAGCGCTCACGAATGGAAAACCTTAACTCGGCAGGCTTATCAGTGGCCAAATCAACCTCTAGCGTTAGGCTATCGCGACTGGCATCGTCATTCTTCTCTTCAAAACCAAGCAAAACGGCAGGCAGCAAGCGGCAGACTCGAGCATAATTTGCCTCACAGTCAGCCATCATTAACTTAATGTCAAAACGGTATTTCTTTTTCACGTCTGCTCTTTAATGAAATGCACCGTAGCAATGCAAGCTTTTATTCACTTTTCGTTTCACCCAGCCCACAGCGGAGTTGGCATTTTTAGCCCCAATTTTGGAAACGAAAGGGTAAAGATAGTCGCCCATTGAACACAAGGCGACGTCAGCGTAAATTATAACAATATTCGTTAGAGCAAACAGGTGATCTGCTAGGGAGAATCAGCGGTAAATAGTGCCAGAACCGGTATTAACACCGCTTAACCTTGCGTTCGCGTACTTCGTCAAGCCCGAATGGTCTGCTAGAATGCCCGCCACATTGCGAGGATTTATCGCGCAAAAGTCTGGGAATCCTTAGTAAAAGCGGAATACCCTCACTATTAACGCGGTTATATTCCAGCGTTTATGTTTTTTTGCTTACCCACAATACAGATCGTTAATATCACTTATTCACCTGTGTTTATTTGTCTACGTTAGCCAAAAACTACAATTGACTCAATAAAACCAGCCAATAGGCTTGGGCAGGTGTTAAGAACGAACTTAGGTAAAGTAAGCGCCAACATGCCTCAACATTAATCAGCCGTCCGGGAACTATCCATGTTGCATACCTTATCGCGAACTCTATATACAGCTACGACAGTTATTAGCATTATCATTGCTAGCTTTAACTCGGCAGCTTACGCTAATAATCTTACCGATATTTATGAGCTAGCGCTTATCAATGATCCAACGCTACAGGCCGCCGAGGCAAGTTATAAAGCGGACAGTGAAATTAAAGCGCAGGCTATTTCAAAATTATTGCCTCAGATAAAAGCATCGGCCTCTTATACTGAAACCGATGAAGATTCAGAGAGCGTACGCTTTCTATCCGCTAACGTACCGTTTGGCTCTAACTTTAATACCGAAAACGAAACGGAGACTTACTCTGTATCGTTGACCCAAGATCTATTTAATCTGCAAGCCTTTTTTGCCTTTAAGCAAAGTAATGCGCTATCCAAGCAAGCCGAATTGCAGTTTGCAATTGATCAACAATCATTAATTCTGAGAACCGCGGAGGCGTACTTTGATGTATTGCGCAGTAGAGATAACCTCACCTCGGCACTTTCTGAAGAGAAAGCGATTAATCAACAGCTCGAGCAAACACAGCAACGCTATGATGTTGGCTTAATTGCAATTACTGATGTTCACGAATCGCGTGCCGCCTTTGATCTTGCAGTTGCAGAGCGCTTGACTGAAGAAGTTAACCTAGGTATTGCTTACGAAAATCTTGCCGCGCTCACCGGCCAACAACATACCAATATTTATAATTTGGCTAGTGATTTTGATACCGCAAAGCCGCAACCAGAGACTGCCGATGCTTGGGTTGAGTATGCAAACCAAAATAATCTATCTATTAAACTCGCCGAGCAAGTTGCCGAAGCTTCTAACCAGAACTCGAAAGTCAAAAAAGCAGCCCACGCACCAACGATACAAGCAATCATTAGCTATAGAGACTCAACAACCGATACAGAACAATTTAGCTTTGCTGATAGAGTTGAATCAAACCCGGTAACCGCCATCGTTAACGATACCGGCGGCTCACCTGTCACCGTTAACACAACAGCAAACACAATCGCTAATACTGGCCCGGGATCAATACCCAATTCATTTTCTAACGCTGACGGCACAACTTTTGAATTAAGAATGGAACTGCCGATTTTTAATGGCGGCTTAAGACATTCAGAACGACGTCAAGCCGGATACGAGCGCGTACGCGACCAAGCCAATTTAGTCGCAGCAAAACGCACCGCGTTTAGACAAGCGCGTTCAAGCTATTTAACCACGGTTGCTGATACCGCTAGAATCAATGCTCGAAGTCTGGCTATTACTTCGGCAGAAAGTGCATTAGATGCAACGCAAGCTGGCTATGATGCAGGGACACGAAATATCGTTGATTTATTAAATGCGCAGCGCGATTTATTTCGCGCCCAAAGAGATCATGCCAATACCCGCTATGACTATGTGATTAACTCGCTTAAGTTAAAAGAAGCAGCAGGTATTTTAAGTCCGACAGATATTTACGACATCAATAAATGGTTAGTACCACCAGCGCCAGTATTAAAAAGCCAAACTATGGGCTCAGATGCCGGTTAATCACATTCAGTAGTTTATCCTGCGCACCGCGATTATCATCAATAACGCGTTGCGCAGCCTTACCCTGCTCTGCACAGAGCTCTGGCTTATTTATTCTCTCTACCACTGCCGCGGCCAAACCCTTCACGTCGCGGACAATCACTAACACCCCAGCTTGCTCTAACCTTTTACCAACCTCGGCAAAATTAAATTGATGCGGGCCTGATAATACCGGTACACCCCACGCCGCTGGCTCTATAGTATTGTGCCCACCAATCGCAAATAAACTCCCGCCAACAAAAGCAGTATCTGCTACGCCGTAAAACTTCAATAACTGCCCCATACTATCAACCAGCAATACCGAGGTACCAGCAGCTATCGCAGTTTTATTTGCAAGCGGCTCGCTTGAAAGTCGGGCAAGCTGCATATCCGCATCGGTAATTAACTGCGCAACATCATTAAAGCGCTCAGGATGACGCGGTACCAATATCAATAACGTATCGGGAAATTGTTGCAAGATTTTCTGATGCGCTGCCAGTACAATTTCATCTTCGCCCTTATGCGTGCTAGCTGCAATCCAGATAAAACTTTTACTCATTGCCTTATAGCGCTGCTTAATTTTTTCGGCTTCTAACTTCAGCTCCGGCGATATTTGAATATCAAACTTAACACTACCGGTTCGTTGTAGCTGACTCTCCGGCAAACCAAGCGCAAGAAACCGCGCTGCATCATCATCGTATTGCGTGGCAACCGACAAGTCCCGTAGCATTGCTCGACTTAACCAAGCAAGCTTTTGATAACCCTTGGCCGACTTTTCTGACAAACGCGCATTCGCCAAAACCACCGGGATATTATTTAAACTGCATAACCATAAACTGACTGGCCATAACTCGGTTTCAATAATAATCAGTATCTTGGGTTTAACACGCTGTAAAAATAGAACAATAAACGGCGGCCAGTCATAAGGCATATAACAATGAAAAATATTATCAATACCCTCAGCCTTTAAGGATTTAGTTAAATAATCCGAGCCGGTAGGCGTTGTTGTTGTAACGGTAATGGATAAATCGGGATAGCGCTGCCTTAATTGTTTAATCAAGGGTAGTGCCGCTGCCACTTCGCCGACCGACACGGCATGCAGGCAAATACCGCCAGACTGAAACGTAGAATTGAAAGCGAACTTACTAGAAAAAATACCACAGCGCTCTAGCACGCGCTGTCGATAAGCAGGCGCCTTAATCGAACGCCATAATAAACGCACAAACAATAACGGTAATAACAAAGTAAAAAGCAAAATATAAAATAATCTTGCAATCCAAGCTTGAAGGCTTTTTATAAAGCCATCATTCGCCTTGTTATTATTTTTTTTACTCGCGCTCAAGAGCCACCCTGCTTTGGCCGATAGATTTTAACATTGTTATAACCCTCAGCGCGTAAATGCACTGCATGCAGTTGACTCATCACACCGCGATCACAGTAAAGCAAATACTCTTTGTCATGATCGAGCGAATTAAACAAACTATTGATTTTATAAAATGGAATGCTAAGCAACTCATTACTATGCAACAGCAAAGGCGCACCCTCTCTTTCATCGTCGTGACGCAAATCAATTACGATATGATCCGGCTCGGGAATTGATAACATTTCGATATCATCAAACGCTAAGGCCTGCTCATAGACTTTATCAATCCCCGTGACCTGACGATTATTTACCGCATCATCCAATACTGCAAAATTAAACTTTTTCTCTTCATGCAAAACGATTGGCATTTTTGCTGCCGTAGTCGGCTTATCTGAAATAACTGCACAATACTCTGGCATATGCTCTGCGTAAGTAGCCACACCAATTTCCATTGCTTGGGCAATAATATCGGTTTTATCCGTAGTAATTAATGGTCGTAGAATTAAGGTGTCAGTCGCTTTATCAATAACCGCTAAATTTTTTAAGGTTTGACTAGAGACTTGTGCAATACATTCACCGGTCACCAAACTTTCGATATCCATATCATCGGCAATAGCACTGGCCGCGCGAACCATCATGCGCTTTAATACCACCCCCATATACGGGCTACTGATATTCGTTAAAATCTCTTCGACCACGCGTTCAAAGTTAACATTAATAAATGCGGTGCGATGCGAGCTGGCGTATTGCTCCCACAAAAAATGGGAAATCTGTTTAACGCCAACCTCGTGCGCATGACCACCTAAATTAAAAAAACAAAAGTGGGTTTCCATGCCACGACGAATCATATCAAAGCTGGCAACACTAGAATCATAACCGCCGGACATTAACGACAACACCGGACCAACACAGCTGGTGGGATAACCCCCTAAACCTTTTTCACGACCTTCAACAATAAATAATCGCTGCTGCTTAATTTCCAAATTAATAGTGACATCAGCGTTGCGCATAGAAACGCCCAAGGCTTCGGTATGTTGATTTAAACCACCACCTACATAACGCTCAACATCATGCGAATTAAAAACATGATCACCCTGCCGCTTGCATCGAACTCTAAACGTCTTAGCTTTAAGCTGCTCTGCAACCAAGGGCAAGGTTTCTTGATAAATTTGATCCAGCGCTTTTTCTTTATCATTTATCGGCTCACCTAATTTGCGCTCTTGTACGCGAATAAAATAAGCAATGCCTGGAATTTTTTTTAAACTCGCCATCGCATGCTCGCAACGCTGGCTATAAGAAGTGCTTGCTTCGCTAATAAGAGAATCTTCATTGCTAGTCGAGTCATCAAGCTTATCAGTAGCGATCGAGGTGGGAATTACCACTTCAAGCATATCCCAGCGCAGCACAACATCAGCGGGAATCGCTAGACGCTTAAACACCCGACGAATATTGGTATGCAATTGCTGGGTAAACCGTTTGCGCACCGGCCGCGTCTTGGTGGTGATTTCAGGAGAAAGCTTAATTATCAGTTTCATCGGGCTACTTACTTAATGATGTTATCAATGACAGGGCTTGAGCTCGCAAGCATCGGGTCAGTTGGTCGGCAGTATAGCGGGCAGCACCGCCACGAAACCAGCGAACAAAGTCTTCTTGCTTTCAATGACTGGCAGGCCATATGCACCAATATAAGGCGTTAATGCGCATTAGTGGTGCACTATTTGGATCAAGTGCTTAGCGTCTCTTCTTTCCGGCATATAAAGGATAATGATATCAAACACTTAATAGCGCCCCATTTTAACTCAAGTTGGTATAGGTATTGCTAAATCAAATAGGCGCGGCACATGCGGCGAATAATCAGTACGGCGTAATTCCAGCGCTGCAACTGAGATACCTGAATTAGGAGAAGCAAAAACAATGAAAGCGAAGTTAGAATATATTTGGTTAGACGGTTACTCACCGACACAAAGCCTGCGCAGCAAAACCCAAGTAAGAGACAATTTTGGCGGCACATTGGAAGAGTGTCCCATGTGGTGCTTCGATGGCAGCTCTACCGAGCAAGCCGAAGGTAATGCATCAGACTGCCTACTTAAGCCAGTTGCCATTTTTCCAGATCCTGATCGAAAGAATGCCTTTTTGGTTATGACCGAAGTGCTAAATTCCGACGGCACGCCTCATGTAAGTAATGGCCGCGCCACAATTGATGACGATGATGAAGATTTCTGGTTTGGCTTTGAACAAGAGTACTTTTTATGGGATGTGCATACCGACCGTCCACCGGGCTTTCCGGTTAATGGTTTTCCTGCGCCACAAGGCCCTTACTACTGCTCGGTCGGCGCCCAGAATGCATTCGGTCGCGACTGTATCGAAGAACATTTTGATATTTGCTTAGACGCTGGTATCAATGTTGAAGGTATTAACGCCGAAGTGGCCGCAGGCCAATGGGAGTTTCAGGTATTCGCTAAAGGTGCCAAGCGCGCTGGCGACGAAATCTGGCTAGCTCGCTACTTACTTGAGCGTACCGGCGAAAAATACGGTTACTCGATTAACTACCATCCCAAACCGTTTGGCGAGCTGGACTGGAACGGTTCAGGCATGCATGCCAACTTCTCTAACGGCGCGATGCGCGACTTAGGTGACGAAAGCGTTTTCACTAAAATTTGTGAAAACTTTGGTAAGCATATTGAGCGGCATATTAGCGTTTACGGCGCCTATAACGACCAGCGCTTAACCGGCAAACACGAAACTCAAGCGATCGATGAATATAGCTACGGGGTGTCAGACCGCGGCGCGTCTATCCGTATTCCCATTGGTACCGTAGACGATGGCTGGAAAGGTCGCTTGGAAGATCGACGAACTGCATCGAATGCCGATCCTTATACTGTAGCAGCGGCAATCATCAAAACCACCAAGGAAGGCTTGGCTTAAGTCAATCGTTAGGCTATTAAGTCGAGAATGCACATTGCAGCAATCGCTGCAATGTGCATTTTGGTTTAACAGCAACAGAAACTCGAGATCTGATTAGAGGAAGTTGTAAGAACAAAGAAGATAGCCGCAAGCGTCATAAGCTAGCAGGCTGCCGTAAAAGGCCATTGGCAGATTGAAAAAATGGTTATTTTTACGTCAGACATCAACCTTTCGGCGCAAGCAGGCGATGTTTTTTCCTTAGGTACGTTCTTTTCGCTCTGCAATCAGTATAAAATCGCGATCCTTTTCTGCCTGACTGCCAGCAACAGACAATCAGCGGCACACAACGTGAACCAAGCGGGATGCAGAAAGTAGGCGGTCACTTCGTATTTGACGCTCACCTAAGCAATATTAGGCGAGTAGCGAAAGCTCAAATCGGACAACCGCTGCAATAACAGTAGCGCTTGCTGAATAACTCAATTTAACTACCCCAATGGGGTTTCCACCGGAGGAAGACGAATGTCAGAGAACACTCTGAAGATGATCAAAGAAAATGAAGCCACATGGGTTGATTTACGATTCACCGATACTAAAGGTAAAGAGCAACACGTTTCTATTCCTTCAAGTGAAGTTGACGATGGCTTTTTTGAAGACGGCAAAATGTTTGATGGTTCATCAATCGCTGGTTGGAAAGGTATTAATGAGTCAGACATGATTTTAATGCCTGATGATACCACCTCAGTTATGGATCCATTTACCGATGAGCCGACGCTAATTATTCGCTGTAGCATCGTTGAGCCTACAACTGGCCAAGGTTACGATCGTGACCCTCGCTCAGTTGCATCGCGCGCCGAAGAATACTTAAAGTCTACCGGCATTGCAGACACAGTTCTGTTTGGCCCGGAGCCTGAGTTCTTTGTGTTTGATGATGTTAAATGGCATGCCGATATGTCTGGCGCCGGATATGAAATCAATTCTGAAGAAGCCGCTTGGTCAAACAACAAAAGCTTCGAAGATGGTAACACCGGTCACCGTCCTGGCGTTAAAGGCGGTTACTTCCCAGTACCACCAGTCGATTCCCTACATGACGTGCGTGCTGCTATGTGTGGCGCAATGGCCGATATGGGTTTGGTAATTGAAGTACATCACCACGAAGTAGGTACTGCGGGTCAATGTGAAATTGGTGTTGGCGCTAACACGCTCACTAAGAAAGCAGATGAAGTACAAATCCTTAAATACTGCACGCATAACGTTGCACACGCTTACGGCAAAACGGCAACCTTTATGCCTAAGCCATTAGTAGGTGATAACGGTAGCGGCATGCACTGTCATATGTCACTGTCTAAAGATAGCGTTAACCTTATGGCTGG
>CAJQQO010000026.1 GCA_905480475.1 uncultured Pseudomonadales bacterium
GAACATCCGCCGAAACTCAAGTTTTTCAAGCTGGCTTTGTAAACCAAGAATCTCGCTATCAACTGATTCTAATGCCTCGGCATCATCTTCTTCGATAACCATCTCGAGCAGGTCTTTGGTATCGTCAATACCTATATCGAGTTTTTCGATCACGATCACAACAGCCTCTAGCGCTGCTCGTTGTTTACCCAGTGCTTGGGCTTTATCGGGATCATCCCAAACCGAGGACTCGCCTAGCTCTAACTCAACTTCTGCTAGCTGCTCTTTCTTATTATCAAAGTCAAAGATACCTCCTAAGCACTTCCACGCGTTCGCGGAGATCCTTAAGGTGGGTTTGCTGGGGATTGGTCTCTAACATTGGTCGCGCATTCTCGCAGTAACGGTAAAAACTAGCTTGGAATTGGTCAATTAGTATTGTGGACTTTGATGCTTTCCAATTGGTATTAGCGGAAAAATAATGAACTGGGCGAACACCAAAAAATAAAGCACGCAAGTATACTCAAATGCTGGGAAAGCCGATAGCAAAAACTTGCCTGCTATCGGTAGGCGATTAAACGCAGCTGATTTTACGGGCAGGCAGGTGAATAACGGTGAGGCTGGCGGTGGAAGTGGTTTGGCTAGTGGAGTGAGCTGCGCTATAAGGGAGAGATTATTCAAAAACCGACGGAGGCCGCAACAGCTCCGTCGATCCATAGGTATACCAGCCTTGCTTAGCGACCTTATCCTAGCTGGCCTTATCAAAGGTAATCGGCATAGTTTTAATACCGTTTACAAAGTTATCCCTAAAGTATTTAGGCTCGCCATCAAATTGCGGATTTCTTAACCGCGGGATAACCTCTTCAAACATAATCCGCAGCTCAAGCCGCGCCAAATGCGAGCCGATACAAAAGTGCTGACCAATACCAAAAGCACGATGCTCGCGCGACAATGATGGCATTTTCTCGGCGCGTCTTACATCAAACTTAATCGGATCATCAAATACCGCTGGATCAAGATTTATCGAGTGCCAGTGCAATATCACCTTATCGCCTTTTTTAATTGTCACGCCCCCTACTTCCACATCTTCCTTGGCGGTACGACGCATACCAATAAATGCAGCGTTATAACGCAACATCTCTTCACAAGCGTCCGGGATTTTATCGGGATTATCAACCAGATATTGCAGTTGATCGGGGTTTTCCATTAGCAAACGCATACCGTGAGCGGTAACAGAACGAGTACTTTCATTACCGGCGGCAATCAGCATTAAAAAGAAAATCGAAAACTCGCTCTCGGTAAGTTTTTCATCGTCCACTTCGCCATCCAATAAGGCGCCAACAATATTTGTCAGTGGCGATTCCCGATGTTTTTGGGCAAGTTCATTGGCGTACATATAAATATTGGCCGAGGCTTCTTGTGCCACCGCTTTAGGATCGTCGCCGCCAATATCTTCATCGTCCTGAAAAAACATTTCGTTGGTCCATTTAAAAAACTTGCCTCTATCTTCACGCGGCACGCCCACTAAATCCAAGATCGCCATTAATGGCAATTCCGCAGCAACCTCGGCAATAAACTCACAACTGCCTTTGCTAACAACCCCGTCAACAATTTCCGTAGCGTATTTGCGAAACAAACCCTCGTAATCTTCTACCGCTTTTGGCGTAAAAGCATTGCGCGCGATGCGGCGATACTTAGGATGCTTTGGCGGATCCATATTCACCAGCATCTCGGCCTGCATGGCTATGGTTTCGTCATCGTATTCGGTAGGGATAACGGTTTTTTCAACGCTGGAAAACAACAGCGGATGTTTAGCAATAAAATCCGCCTCTTCACGACCCATCACAGCCCAGTAAGGCACGCCGGTTAGCGGGTCGTCGATTTTTACGATCGGTGCGTCGGCCTGACCGCGTAGCTCGGCCAAACGCGGCTGATGATTACCTCCGGCATAAAAATCCGGATCTAAAATATTGGCATAGGGGCATTGAGACACGAGATCAGCTCTCCTTAATAAGAACGTTGATTAATTGGTGACGATAATTACCTTAAGCGATAAGCCTGTAAATGGCAGCATAGTGCTAATGCAGCGACCGTTTGGCTCAGCTTTATTCAATCGCAGTGACTGGCGCTAAGGCTGATGCCAATAAAAGCCTAGCTAAGATCGCATAAAAAAGTCTTGAGGTCACTAGGCTAACTTTTACTTATAAGTAATTCATGATCAATATCAACTACTTATAATTGTTCACATGTCCAATAGTTAATGCTTGTTAGCATTGCAAAGCCGTTCCTTAGTTAAATCGTTTATTTGCATTTTCACTGAACTTATCGCGGCCTAGCGAGACTAACAAACACTAAAAAAATTTATAGTCACATGCTGTCTAAAGCTATAGGCAAACGGGCAGTTAAGTAAGAACTGAGGTATAGCAAGCACTATAGCCAGCGCCGCAGTAAGATTGTCATCTAAACGTAGTTGCACTGCGTAATAATAAAAAACGATCAAAATATAATAAGGAAAATCTAATGAACAGATCAATATTCAGCAAGATAAGCCTCGCAGCAACCGCGCTACTTATTTCGATACTAATTTCAATACCGAGCTTCGCCGTCCCCACCGATATCCAGATACGCTCGGTTAACTTCAATACCGGCGTGCTTGAGTTGTATAACTTTGGCGCTGGTATCGAGGCACTGGACGGCTGGCGCTTTTGCTCACACGATGAAGATGAAGTGCGTCGCTATAGCGGCAGTAGCGGGTTAAATGGCCAAAGCCTTGCCAGCAATGAATCCTTGTTTGTGCATTTCAATAACGATGCCAGCGCGGCAAATGAAATTAATATCAGCACCATCGGCGGCGCTTTTGCTAGCAATATCGATAGCGGCCCTTATGCGATTCAAATTTACTTTGCGCCAGTCGCTTTTGGTGGCGCATCGCCAACCGTAGCCGATCATGTGCAATGGAGTATCGACGGCATTGATAATAGCTCTGCCGATGAGCGCAGCGATGAAGCGGAAATTAGCGGCACTTGGACTGACCAAAGCTTATGGGTTGCGACCTCTGCTGGGCAAATCGGTATTGAATTGGCTGATCAGCCTCCGGCAGTAGAACATGGACCAACAGATTATATTGCGATAGAACTTCCACCCGAACCGGCTAATATTCCACTGCCTATATGGGCGCTATTATCAATCGCCGCTATATTGTCAGCGGTTACTTATCGGTCTGGTAAAGCTAAAAAAGTGTAAGTTGGCTTTAACACTAATACCTAATAGCGGTCTACAACACCGTCAAAAGGCTACTGCTTTTACCAGCAGTAGCCTTTTTAATTGAGCGGCTTTAATCAATCAGAATCTCGCAAGGTTTTTGCCAAGCAGTTTTTACGCAGCACTTGCCGCGACGTTAAGCATTCTCTATGGTGTAAAAACGTTCTCTAAACCTGAAAACATCGGCAATATGAAACTAAAGCCAAGCTAGCCGCTTGACAGTGACCTCGCTAAATCGACAATAGATTGCAATGTGATTGCCAGAGTCAACACTAGCCTGAATACATCAGGTAAAATAGCGCAATCAAGCAATGAATTTTCTCCCATCAATCTGTGAACCCTATTATGCGCGCACAAATTAAAGCCAGTTCTGATCCATCATCTTTCGCCTGCGATACCTTGGTTATTCCTTTTTTTAAAGACAAAAAATTTAATAGCGATGGTCGTAGTATTGATAAAGCCAGTAAAAAATATTTAGGCAAAATTGTCGCTAGCGACGAGTTTAGCGGCAAAGCCGGTGAGGTCTTAAGCCTACCTCTTTTAAATGACGTGGCTGCAACCCGAGTCGTTATCTGGGGGCTTGGTGAAAAAAACGATCTTAAACGTCAAGGCTGGAGTAAGGCTTGTACCGCACTCGTTAATGCGCTTGCCAAACTTGATGGCAAACACTGCGCGATTATTAGCAGTGTAAAATTTGGCAGCAAAGCCCTACCCAGCGCTTGGGCGATGCAGCATCTTAGCGCGCAGATCACGCGCTGCACTTATCACTACACTCACACCAAGCCCAGCAAAAAAATTAAACAAGCGCTGATTAATAAAATCAGTTTTATTAATGCCGATGCCAGCGCAGCCAATCGCCAAGCGATTAACCAAGGCGTATCTATTGGTGAAGGTATTAATATCGCCCGCGAACTGGGTAACTTACCCGGTAACTTTTGTACGCCTAAATATTTATCTAGCGAAGCTAAAAAACTTGGCCGCAAACACGCTGCCATTACAACCACCGTACTTGGTGAAAAGCAAATGAAAGAGCTAGGCATGGGCTCGCTTCTGTCTGTTGGCCACGGTAGTGATGAAGAATCGCAATTGATGGTGATGAATTACCAAGGCGGTAAAAAGAGTCAACAGCCACATGTACTGGTAGGCAAAGGTATTACCTTTGATACTGGCGGCATTAGTCTAAAACCCGGCGCTAAAATGGATGAAATGAAATTTG
>CAJQQO010000027.1 GCA_905480475.1 uncultured Pseudomonadales bacterium
ATGTGAGCTCCAGCAAGCAGCGAGCACGCTTGCTTTCCAAAGACTTCTGGTGGTTATTACTGCGTGCATTGCTGGCGGTGGCGAGTATGTCGACGGCGCTGTATTTTATGCTGCCAGAGGCCGAGTTTTGGGCGGCAGCTAGCTGGCTTGCTCGCATTTATGAAGTGGCTTTACTCTGCTTTATCGGCTTCGTGACCTATATCGCCGTGCTTTTTGTGACCGGAGTACGGCCGCGGCAGTTCAAATCTCCGGCCCAGAGCTAGAACTCGGTAGTCCTACCTAAACCCTATGCGCGATTTTCCACCGAGACTAAGTATATAATCTACCGTTTTTACTTAATGGTATTTGCCAGCAGCTTAGCTTGTTCGGCGTCGTTTTTGAGTACGTTTGTCTCTGACAGCTACTTTTCTACCGACGCGATTAACAGCGCTGGATCTACTGGAAGATTTGGAGTCATTGGTGGAGCTGGTTCGCGGCATACACAATCTAAAAGACCGACATCGGCGCACCAAAGACGGCGTTGAGGGTACGGTGCTGACGATTGGCGCATTTGATGGCCTGCATCGCGGCCATCGAGCGGTGCTCGAACATTTGCGCTTGCGTGCCGAGCAAGCAGCTCTGCCATCGGTAGTGGTTACGCTTGAACCTTTGCCTCGCGAGTATTTTTCGCCGCTCGACGCGCCGCCACGACTTATGAGCTTTAGGGAAAAGTGCGAAGGTTTGGCCGAGCTGGGCATCGACACAGTCTTAATGGTTCGGTTTAACGACAAAATGCGTAATATGGAGGCGACGGAATTTATCGAGCACGTCTTTGTAGAGGGCTTAAGCGCTAGGCATATTGTGGTCGGTGATGATTTGCGTTTTGGCCGTGATGGCGGTGGCGATTTTGATTTGCTGGAGGGTTTGGCGCTAAAGCATAATTTTACTGTTGAGGATACCTCGACATTAGCGTTAGAAGGTCAGCGGGTTTCTAGTACCCGCATTCGGCAATTACTAGAAGCCGGTGATTTTGACGAAGCTGAATTATTGCTTGGGCGACCTTATAGTATTTCAGGCAAGGTCGTTTACGGTCAGCAGCTTGGCCGTACCTTGGGAACACCAACGGCCAATGTTGAATTACATCGCTTGCGCACAGCAATGTCGGGTGTTTACGCGGTTGAGGTGCAAATTCAATCGGCTGGTAATATAAAGTCGGCTGAAGCTCCATGGTTACCCGGTGTGGCCAATGTGGGTTGTAGGCCAACGGTTAATGACTCAATTAAGGCAATTCTTGAAGTTCATCTTTTGGACTTTAGTGGCGATTTATATGGTAAGCGCATAAGTGTGCGTTTTCGCAATAAGATTCGTGAAGAGCAAAAGTTTGCATCATTGGATTTACTTAAAGAACAGATTCATCGAGATGTTGATACTGCGAGAACATTTTTTACCGACAAATAATTATCCGGTGCTTTTCAATTAAACCGTTTTTAAAACCAACAGCAATTAACAGAAAGTAGTTTGTAAACGTATGAGTGAAGATACAAAAAACCAATATAAACAGACTTTAAATTTGCCTAGCACCAAATTCCCTATGAAGGCGAATTTGGCGCAGCGAGAACCGCAACGTCTCAAAGCGTGGCAAAAAGCTGATATTTACGGGCAGATTCGCAAAAAGTTTTCTGGCAGAGAAACTTTTATTTTGCATGACGGCCCTCCGTATGCAAACGGCGATATCCATATTGGTCACGCGGTAAATAAGATTTTAAAAGACATTATTGTTAAGTCTAAAACCTTGCAGGGTTTTGATGCACCTTATGTGCCGGGTTGGGATTGTCACGGTTTGCCGATTGAGCATAAAGTCGAAACCAAAGTCGGTAAAGCGGGTACTAAGGTTGATCATAAAACCTTTAGACAAAAATGCCGTGAGTACGCAACACGGCAAGTTGATGGGCAGCGTAAAGGTTTTGTGCGTTTAGGTGTGTTGGGTGATTGGGATAAGCCTTATCTGACCATGAACTTTGCGACCGAAGCGAATATCGTCCGATCCTTGGGTAAAATTATTGCCAATGGGCATTTGGTGCGAGGTTTTAAACCAGTTTACTGGAGTGTTGTTGGTGGCTCTGCATTAGCCGAGGCAGAGGTTGAATATCAGGATAAAAATTCTTTTTCAATCGATGTTGCATTTGCCATTGTTGATGAGCAAGCATTTGAACAAGCTATTGGTGGTTTGGAAGGTGAGGGCGCGCTGAGCGTCGTAATCTGGACAACCACACCATGGACCTTACCTGCTAACCAAGCAGTGTCTTTACATCCTGAGTTGGACTATGTTGTTGTCGAATGCTCGGTTGAAGGCTTGGCTTCGGGCAAGCAACGATTAGTGTTTGCCGAAGCCCTATATGAATCTGCATTGGAGCGTTATGGCGCTAGCGATTCTAAAGTTGTTGGACGTTTTAAGGGCGAGGCAATCGATAAGCTCGCACTGTCGCATCCGTTTTACGACAAGCGAGTGCCGGTTATTTTAGGCGAGCATGTTACAACCGAAGCGGGTACGGGATGTGTGCATACCGCACCTGATCATGGCGTAGAAGATTT